>NZ_JBFAIV010000001.1:0-163387 GCF_040654875.1 Streptomyces sp. NPDC050610
CGTGATTACAGAAGTGGCCTCACCCCAACCCCGCCCCGGACCCCCCCCCCCCCGGCCGCCGCCCCCGGCGGCCTCCTGCTGGGCCGCCTCCTCCCGCTCCTCGCGCGCGACCTCGGCGGTGAGCCAGGTCGCCAGCCCGTCGACGGCGTCCGCACCGCCGTCGGCGGAGGTGAGCCGCGCGATGACGCGGGCCAGCGTCGGCGCCGCCGGGGGCCCGGCGTCGGCCGGTGTCCCCGCGCGGTCCGCACCGCCGCCCGCTCCGTCCGTACGCTCCCCCCGGCCGCCGGCGGCAGCCGCGGGTAGTCCACCCGTACGAGCGCCGATACGAGCGTGTGTACGCGCTTCCGTACGGGCGGCCTCCGGGGCTTCAGCCGCCCTGCCCGCGGCGGCATCCGGAATCGCGGCGCCCGGGGGTGACGAGCCCGTCGGCGGGGTGACGTCGTCCAGCGCGCGGTGGAGGCGGGCGGCCTCCTGGCGCCATTTGCGGTCGACGACCTCCTCCGGATACTGCCCCCAGGCGACCGGGGACCAGTCCGGGCCCGGCTCCGGCGGGCCGCCGTGGAAGAGACGCGCGGCGAGCAGCGACGTGGCCTCGTCGATGAGGCCGGGCTCCTCCAGCAGGTCGCACGCGGGGCGCTCGCCGAGCCGGGTGGTGAACCCGTCGGCGAGGCGGTCGCGGCGCGACAGCTCGGTGAGCGCGGCGACGACGCCCGCGTCCAGCCGGGACGGCCAGCGGCCCATCCGCCACGCGGGCAGCGCCACCCGGGTCAGCAGCCGGTCCCAGCCCGCGTAGGCGAGCCCGACCTGTTCCTGGGCGACGATCCGCAGGCCGTAGTCCACGCCCTGGGCGCGCTCGGAGGCGGCCGCGGCGACGCCCCGCTCCATCTCGGCGGCGTGCACCCGGCACGAGCGCAGCAGCAGCCGGGCGACCCAGCCCACGAAGGCCAGCGCGGGCCGGCGCGCGACGGCGAGCACGGCGGCGGCCGGTCCGGCCGGGCCCGCCGCGGGGCCCCGCCCGTCCGCGGCACGGCCGCCCGAGCCGACCGCGACGGCCGCGTCCAGCCCGCGCACGAAGCGGCGGGCCGCCGCTATGTCCGGGTTGGCGGAGGGCCCGGTGCCCGCGACGACGGGCGCGAGCAGCGCCCGCAGCTCGGCGACGCGCATCCACCACAGGAACGGCGAGCCGACGACCAGCACGGGCGCCGCCGCGCTCCGGCCGCCCTGTCCGTCCTGTCCCGTCTGCCTGTCCTGCCCCGCCTGCCCGGAGCGGCGGCGGGAGCGCCGGCCGCGCGGGCCGTGCGCCGGGTGCGTGCGGTCCTCCAGCCAGCTGTCGCAGTCCGGCGTCAGGGCTATCGCCGAGGGGGCCGGTACGTCGAGCCGGTCGGCGAGGTCGCGCACGAGGCGGTAGAGGTCGGGGGCGGTCTCCTCCGGCACGGGCACCGTGGGACTGCACGCGGGCCGGGCCCGTACGACCACCGCGGCGACGCCCGCCGCCAGCACCAGGACGACGACGGCGACGCCGACCACCGTCCAGCGCACCGCGTCCCAGCTGTCGCCGATCCGGCCCATGGCGCTGCCCGCGAGCAGCACGACGGCGACGGCCGCGGGGAGCAGCGCGACGGCCAGCGCGGCGCTGCGGACGCGCAGTACGGCGAGTGCCCTGCCGCGTGCCGCCTGAGCTCCTGCTTCCGGACCTGCCACGAGACCGATCACCCCCTGCTGCCTGCACTGTCGGTGGGTGTGCGCGGGCGTACGCCGACGGCGACGGCGACGTCCACGTGCCCACTCTGGCACCGGCCACTGACAACGCAATGCCGGTGGGCCAGTTGCCGGATGGCAGCTGGCTTGCGCCGCACCCTAGTTGGGGGTTGGCCGTGCGTCAGCAGGACGGGAGTGCGGTCACTCGATGGAATGGCTTTGGGTAAAGACTCTGTACTTCCGAGTAGGAAAGGGTCAGCGGGGCGGAGCACCGCATTCCGCGGCCGCCCCACGCGGTACGGGCCGCTGCTCAGCCCGTACGCGCCGCTTTCCCACCCCTGCGAGCGCCGCCTCAGCCGACGCGGGCCGCCGAGACGGAAGCAGTCGGCTCAGCCCGCGGAAGCGGTCTTCTCAGCCCGCGGCGGCTTCCGTCTCGGCGGCCCGCGCCGCGATGTCCGTGCGGTGGTGCGAGCCGTCCAGGCGCAGCCGGGAGACCGCCTCGTACGCGCGGGTGCGGGCCTCGCCCAGGTCGGCGCCGGAGGCCGTGACGGACAGGACGCGCCCGCCCGCGCTCACGACCCGGCCGGAGTCGTCCCGCTTGGTGCCCGCGTGCAGCACGTACGCGTGCGGGGCGTCCTGCTCGGCGACGTCGGCCAGGCCCTCGATCGCGTCGCCGGTACGCGGGGTCCCCGGGTAGTTGTGCGAGGCGACGACCACCGTGACGGCCGCGCCCTCGCTCCAGCGCAGCGCGGGGAAGGCGGCCAGCTCGCCGGCGGCGGCGGCGTGCAGCAGCCCGGCCAGCGGCGTCTTGAGGCGGGCGAGGACGACCTGGGTCTCCGGGTCGCCGAAGCGGGCGTTGAACTCGATGACCCGCACGCCCCGCGAGGTGATCGCGAGCCCCGCGTAGAGCAGCCCCGAGAACGGCGTGCCCCGGCGGCGCAGTTCGTCCACGGTGGGCTGGAGGACCGTCTGGAGGACCTCGTCGACGAGCTTCGGGTCGGCCCACGGCAGCGGCGAGTACGCGCCCATGCCGCCCGTGTTGGGCCCCGCGTCCCCGTCGAGCGCGCGCTTGAAGTCCTGGGCGGGCTGGAGCGGCACGACCGTCTCGCCGTCCGTGACGGCGAAGAGCGAGACCTCCGGGCCGTCGAGGAACTCCTCGATGACGACCCGCCCGCAGGCCAGCGCGTGGGCGCGGGCCTCCTCGACGTCGTCGGTGACGACGACGCCCTTGCCGGCGGCCAGACCGTCGTCCTTGACGACGTACGGAGCGCCGAAGGCGTCGAGCGCCGCGTCGATCTCCGCCGGGCCGGTGCAGACGTACGAGCGCGCGGTGGGCACCTCCGCGGCGGCCATCACGTCCTTCGCGAACGCCTTGGAGCCCTCCAGCCGCGCGGCCTCGGCCGAGGGGCCGAAGGCGGGGATGCCGCGCTCGCGCACCGCGTCCGCGACGCCCGCCACCAGCGGCGCTTCGGGGCCCACCACCACGAGGCCGGCCCGGAGCGAGAGGGCGAGCTCCGCGACGGCGGCGCCGTCGAGGGCGTCCACGGGGTGCGTCGTCGCGACTTCGGCGATCCCGGCGTTGCCGGGGGCGCAGTGCAGGGCGGTGACGTCGGGGTCGAGGGAGAGAGAGCGGCACAGGGCGTGTTCGCGGGCGCCGCCGCCGATGACGAGGACCTTCACGGGGTGCAGCCTACGGGAACGCCGTTTCGGTGACCGCGCGCACTCTTTCGGGTGAGGGGAGTCCGCGGCCTATACCCGATGCCCCACCACTTCCGGTGGGAAATTCCTCGATCTTGGGCTCAAGGCCAACCGTTCGGCGGTAGGAATGGGGGCCTGCGCGTCAGTCGCCAGCCGTCACATCGTCACATAGGGAGCGCACGGGTGAGCCAGCCGGAGATGCAACCCGAGGGGCCACCACGGGAGGAGGGCGAACAGCAGGAAGAGCCGCGGCACGGCGACGATCTGCGCGGCCGGCCCTTCCCGCTCGGCGACTGGGGCGAGCCCGCGGACCGGTTGGACGAGCTGTACCGCTGGGTGGAGGACGGCGCGCTGCGCGTCATCTCCTGGTACCTCGCGGACCGGGTGAACAAGCGCCGCTGGGCGCGCGTACTGCGGGCGGGCGCCGCCCTCGGCGCGGTGGCGGGCGCGTCGCTGCCGCTGCTGGAACTGGCGGGCGTGCTGCACGGCGGCGCCGCCTGGGGCTTCGTGGCACTGCTCGCGGCGGTGGCGTGCCTGGGCTGCGACCGGTTCTTCGGACTGTCCTCGGGCTGGATGCGGCACGTGGCCACGGCGCAGGCCGTGCAACGCCGCCTCGGGGTGCTCCAGTTCGACTGGGCGTCGGAGAGCGTGCGCGAGGTGCTGGGCCCGACGGAGGGCACGGCGAGCGAGGCGGCCGAGCGCTGCCTGACCGTACTGCGGCGCTTCTCGGAGGACGTCACGGAGCTCGTACGGTCGGAGACGGCGGACTGGATGGTGGAGTTCGGGTCCGGCACGGGGCCGCTGCTGCTCCAGTCGCTGGTGGCGTGGGGTCCCCGGACCGAGGGCGGGAGCCCCGTCACCCGCTTCCCGCTGCCGCCGGGCACCCGCCCGAACATGCCGCGCCAGCGCCCCCCGGAGCCGCCGCGCTGACCCTTTTGGGCGTCCCACGCGACCGCTCCGGCGGACCGGACCGCCTAGCTGAAGACGATCATCGACCCCTGCCCCAGGCTGCGCGTCACCGCGGCGTGCAGCCCCAGCCACACGTGCCGTTCGCGCGCGAAGGGGCTGTTCTCGTACGGGCCCGGGGCCGCGGGTTCCTCCAGGCCGGTCGGCCGGGCGGGGGGCGCGGGAGGGGCGGGCGGGTTGGCGTGGTCGATGCCCAACACCGGTGCCACCGTCTCCAGTTCCCGGAGCAGCCCGTAGGAGGAGCCCAAGGGTCCGCCGCCTTCGAGGAGTTCGTCGTTGGCGAGCGGGTGGGCGAAGTCGACGGGGACGTACGCGCCCGCGTGGTCGTAGTGCCACACCAGGTGCGACTGCTGGGCCGTGGACTCGAACATCTCCAGCAATTGCTCGTAGTCGCCCCCCAGTTCGTCGACCGGCGTGACGGCGAGCCCGCAGATGTGCAGGAGGTAGGCGCGGCGCAGGAAGTGCAGCGCGTCGTAGTCGAAGCCCGCCACCGGGGCGACATCGCCCGACAGGCCGGGCATGTAGTTGTAGACCGGTATGGGCGGCAGCCCCGCTTCGCCGAGCGCCTTGTCGTAGGCGGCGATCTCCTCCGCGAAGGGGTTGTCAGGGCTGTGGCACAGCACGTCTACGAGGGGGACCAGCCAGAGGTCACAGGCCACGTGAACTCACTCTCGTTCGCGTTGATGCGATGGTCGGGCAAGCGTAGTGCGGGTGGGCGGTCCATCACACAGTGCGTGCGCCGGTGATTACGGCGGGGGACGAGCGGGGCGCGGAGGCCGGAGCGACGGCCCCTCGGGGGCCGGCGGTGCGGCTCGTACGGATGCGGCTCGGAGGCCGGCGGTGCGGCTCGTACGGACGCGGCTCGGCGCTCGGCCCGAGGGCTCGGCCCAGTCGGCTCGGGGTCCGGCCCGGCCCGGCTCGGGGCTCAGCTCTCGGGCACCGGCCCCGGGCCTAAATTCATGTCGGCCCGCCCCGCGCGCCGTCCCGGGAGCCGCGGCGGCGCGTCGACGAGGGCGAGCGAGTGCGCGTTGTACGCCGTGATGATCCGCCCCACCGCTCCGGAGTCCCGCCCCACCACGGCCTCGACCAGTTCGATGTGGCCGTGCCACAGCCGCCCGCGCAGCTCCGGCAGGCGCCGCAGCCGCGGCACGGTGAAGATCCAGCTCTGTATCCGCACCCGGTCCAGAAAGTCCATGATGTACGGGTTCCCGATGAGGCCCGCGAGTTCGCGCCAGAACCGCAGGTCGTACCCGATGAGGATGTCGAGGTCGCCCGTACGCGCCGCGCGGCTCGCCTCCTCGGCCCGGCGGCGGACAGAGGCCACCGCGGTCGGCGTGGAGGTCCGTACCGCGAACTCGGCGGAGCAGCGGAATATCCCCTCGACTATCAGGGTGCGCGCCTCGACCATGTCGCGGAAGTCCTCGCAGGAGAACTCGTGGACCCGGAAACCGCGGTGCTGCTCGACGTCGAGGAGCCCCTGCGCGGAGAGGTCCAGCAGCGCCTCGCGGACCGGGGTGGCGGAGACCCCGTACTGCTCGGCGATCTCCTTGACCGTGAAGTGGCGTCCGGGCGGCAGCCGTCCCGCGAGCACTTCGTCGCGGAGCGCGTCGGCGATCTGCGCGCGCAGCGTGGTGCGCAGTACCGCGTTGGCCTTTGCTGAGTTCCCAGACATCTGCGCCTCTCGTCGTCCGCACACGATATGCGAGGCGCGTTGCGGAGGCTGCTTCGCTGCCGCGCATGACGCAGGCCGCGCCGTCGGGGGCGGAGGCTGCTTCACTGCCGGGCATGACGCAGGCCGCGCCGTCGGGGGGAGACGGGCGCGGCCTGCGGGAGAGGGGGCGAGCGGGAGAGGGGGCGAGGGAGCGAGCGGGGCCGGAGCGATCCTCAGACGGTGAACCCGTCCGCCACCGTCAGAGCGGCGTCGAGCAGGGCGAGCCCCTCCTTCGCCTCGGACTCGGAGATGGTGCAGGGGGGGCAGACGTGGGTGCGGTTCATGTTCACGAAGGGCCACAGCCCGGACTTCTTGCAGGCGGCCGCGAAGGCGGCCATCGCCGCGTTCGCCTCGCCCGAAGCGTTGTACGGCACCAGCGGCTCGCGGGTCTCCCGGTCCCGTACGAGCTCCAGCGCCCAGAAGGCGCCGACGCCGCGCAGCTCGCCCACCGAGGGGTGCCGCTCGGCGATCTCGCGCAGCCCCGGCTCCAGGACCCGCGCGCCGAGGTCGGCCGCCCTGCCGACGATGCCCTCCTCCTCCATCACGTTGATCGTCGCGACGGCGGCGGCGCAGGCCAGGGGGTGGCCGGAGTAGGTGAGGCCGCCGGGGTAGGGGCGGGTCTCGAAGGTGGCGGCGATCTCCGCCGAGATGGCGACGCCGCCGAGCGGTACGTAGCCGGAGTTGACGCCCTTGGCGAAGGTCAGCAGGTCCGGGACGACGTCGAAGAGGTCGGCGGCGAACCACTCGCCGGTACGGCCGAACCCCGCCATCACCTCGTCGAGGATGAAGACGATGCCGTACCGGTCGCAGATCTCGCGGACCCCGGCGAGGTAACCGGGCGGCGGGATCATGATGCCCGCCGTGCCGGGGATCGTCTCCAGGATGATCGCGGCGATGGAGCCGGGCCCCTCGAAGGCGATGGTGTCCTCAAGGTGCTGGAGCGCGCGGTCGCGCTCCTCCGCCTCGTTCCGCGCGTGGAAGGGCGAGCGGTAGAGGAAGGGCGCCCAGAAGTGCACGACGCCCGCCGAGGCGGTGTCGGACGGCCAGCGGCGCGGGTCGCCGGTGAGGTTGATCGCGGCGGCGGTCGCACCGTGGTACGAGCGGTAGGCGGAGAGCACCTTCGCGCGGCCCGTGTGCAGCCGGGCCATCCGCACGGCGTTCTCGACGGCCTCCGCGCCGCCGTTGGTGAAGAAGATCTTGTCGAGGTCGCCGGGGGTGCGCTCGGCGATCAGGCGGGCGGCCTCGGAGCGCGACTCCACGGCGAAGGCGGGCGCGAAGGTGGCGAGCCTGCCCGCCTGCTCCTGGATCGCGGCGACGACCTTCGGGTGCTGGTAGCCGATGTTGGTGAAGACGAGGCCGCTGGAGAAGTCGAGGTAGCGGTTGCCGTCGTAGTCCCAGAAGTACGAGCCCTCGGCGCCCGCGACCGCCAGCGGGTCGATGAGCCCCTGCGCGGACCAGGAGTGGAAGACGTGCGCGCGGTCGGCGGCCTTCACGGCGGCGCCGGCGGCGGGGTCGGGCTGCGCGGTGGCCTGCTGCTGAGGCTGCGTGCTCACAGTCGGTACCTCGGATCGATTAGGGGCGCTCCGGCCCACCGGACGTCGGGCCCGCCGGGACGGGAGGCGGACACGGCCAGGGTAGAGACCGGGGGGTAGGGCCGGTACCGGCAGTGTGTATGGCAGTGGTCCCGGAGGTGGACATACTGCCGACCCGCACGGGGGGGGTGCGGGTGGGGGCCGTGGGGCCGGGCCGGGCCGTTTGGGGCCGAGCTGGGGACTCGGCCAGGGGCTCAGCCAGGGACTCGGACTCGGCCAGGGGCTCAGCCAGGAGGAGCGCGGGAGGGGCACGAGCGGGCTACGGCATCGTCCACGGCTCCTGCGGCAGCGGGCGCCCGGTCTCGATGAACGTCTTGAGGTTGGAGAGCACCGCCGCCCACCCCCCGCCGGTGGCGTCGCGCTCGGCCTCGTCGGCCAGGTCCACGTGGGTCACGGTGAGCCGGACGATCTCGCCGTACGGCTCGATGTCGAACGTCACGCGGGACGGCTCGGCCTCTCGCCCTCCGCCAGGCTCCGCCCAGGTCGTCACCAGCCGCGTGGGCTCCGCGTTCACCACGACCCTGCCGACGACGTCGGCGGTGCCCGTGCCGTCCGTACGCTGGTGCTCCCACGCGGAGCCGACCTGCCAGTCCGAGACATTGCTGTGGCCCCAGTAGACGGCGGTCTGCTCGGGGTCGGTGAGCGCCTTCCAGAGCTTTTCCGGAGTGCTCTGGATATAGGTGACGTAGACGAATTCCAGCTTGCCGGCCATGACTTTCTCCGTGTCCTCGCTTGTCATTTCCCACTGCCGGCGGCCCGCGCCGCGGCACAGCTCTCCCAGTGTCCGCCCGCCGCGCCCACGCAGCCTGCCGAGGCCCTATATCCACATATCCGCCGGCCTCGCGCCGCCCGACTCGCACGACCGGCCGGAGGCCGTCTACCCTCTCCCCGCACATGATCAACGGGGGAGAGGAAACGCGCCACCATGCGCGGAACAGGCGGAAAAACCACGTCAGCCAGGGGCGCAGCGCTGACCGTCCTGGCAGCCCTGGTCACCCTGACGCTGGCGACCACGACGGCCTGCGGCACGACCGGCTCCGCCAGACGGGCCAAGGGCCCGGTCCCCCACACCTTCCGGGGCGCCTGGGAAGGCAAGGTCGTGGAAAAGGGCCGCGAGACGGGCCGCATTCTGCGGATCGATATCGGGCGTACGAAGCACACCCGATCGGTAAAGGTCCGGACGACCGGCCCGCGAGCCTACTGCCAGGCCAGTGGCACCTTCACCAGGGTTTCCAAATACCGCCTGGCATACCGGGCCCGTTCCACCGACTCCCTTCCCCGCAAGGGCTCTTGCGAGGAAAAGCGGAAACAGTCGCTGCGCCGCGGCGACAACGGCACCGTGTCCTGGAAAGCCGACGGCGCGACCGCCGTCCTGCACCGCGCTCCCGACGGGAATTCAACCGTCGACTCCCAGTACCGCGGCACCTGGAAGTCCGCTGACGCGGGCCTGACGATCACGGTGAAGCAGGGCGCCATAGGCACCGAGGCCGCCAAGATCACCCGCGACTCCCCCGGCCACCACTGCACGGCCCCGGCCTACCTGGCCTCGGCGTCGCGGGGCTCCGGGGGCCTCGTCCTCAGCCCCATGAAGCTCTCCGACACCGAGCACCCCGCCTGCCCCGGCAGCGACACCTCTCTCACCCTCAACGCCAGCCCCTCGGCCCCGTACGACCGCAACAGCCTGGCGGCGGCGCGACTGGGCGGCGACGCGGCGCATGGGACGACGCTTACGCGCGTAAAGGCGGGTTCGGATATCGATACCCAGCGAGGGCGGTAGGCGACGTGATGCCGTATCCGCCATCACCGGAACCACGTGTGGGATTGCCGCATTACCGCTGACCAGGGAGCCGGACGTGCTGAAGCGTCCCCCGTGAGCGACCGCCGGCCCTACGACCAAACCGGAAGCCACCGCAGGACTCGCCCGGCCCCACAGGAGGAGGGCAGGGCCGGGCGGGCCGGCGGGGTGGAGTGGCGGAGTGGGGCGGGCCTTGGGATGGATCAGCCGCTACGGACGGCGACCGCCCTGCACCTTCTTGCGGCAGTCCGGCAACTTCTCGCCGACGGCCGCCGGTTCCACGATGGGCCAGTCATCGAGGGAGTAGCAGAGCTGCGCGTGCAGGAGTTCGGCGTCGGCGGGCGTGAGCCGGAGCGTGACGTCACCGCCGAACTCACCGTCGCACTGCAACCACAGGTGAATCGCGATTCGCCCGTCCTCCTCCCGCCGCACCGGCTTGCTCGGCACCCGGCTGATACGGAGCGGCGCAGCCGCACGCGCCCCCATCACCGGGCCACCCCAGCCTTCTCGATCCGCCCCGCGACGGGCGTGAGCCGCACCCGCATCCCGCTGGGCCCGATGTCGATCCCACTGAACGCGAACACGGGCGCGACGTACGGCAGCGGCAAGTCGTCCGCCGGTCCTGTCGCCTGGCGGCCGAGCGGCCTGGTGACCGGGGCGTCGGGAGAACTCCCCTCTGTGGTGGCGGTGAACAAGGATGTGACGCGAGCGAGTGTTCGCCGCAGGGCGGATTGGATACGGTGGGCCATGTTGACGCTCCTACTTGGCGTTGGCCGCGCCCCGGGGTGCTGCGAACACCGCCGGGGCACCTTGTCGCCTGCCGTAACTCCATGGCTACAGCGTGCAGTTGCGACGGTAGCCCCAACATGAAGCCGCACACAACATGTTGTGCAAAGCCGCACCCGTTTGGCGTATTTGGCGTACGCCGATACGACGGCTACGCCGCGCCGTCGAACTCTCCCGCCTTCGCACCGGCCAGGAACGCACGGAGCTTCGCGGATGTGGTCTTGACGACCACACTGGGGTCGTCGCTCTCACGCATCAGAATGTCCCCCTCGCAGGAGGCGAGTTCGAGGCAGTTCCCCTCGGGCTGGTCCGAGAACGATGACTTAAGCCACTGAACGTCCACTCGTGTACACCTTCACAGTTGCCGTGCTACCTCACGGATGAAGTCACGGGATCGCCCCTGGTCGAGGGAGCGCTCCTCCAACCGGTCTATCACAGCACGGTAGTTCGCAAGGTGGGTCTCCGCGTGCTGGAACAGCGAACCGGCCGGAGTATCCATCTGCACGGTATCGAGCTGCGCGACCGGCCCGCACGCCAAGAGGGTCGAGCTCACCGCGCCAGGGAAACCGCCGGCTTCAAGGGGCAGAATACGGACCTCCACTTGCTCCCGTTCGGACTGCTCCAGAAGGTGATTCAGTTGTGCCTTGAGCACTCGACTGCCACCGAACAGCAGGCGCAGCGCCATCTCATGGATGACGAACGTGCACGCCGGCGGCGACGGCGAGCGGTCGAGTACGCCACTGCGCCGGAGCCGGAAGGAAAGCTTGCGCTCGAAGTCATCGGACGCCATTGGCGGCACCGCCTCCGCGAACACGGCACGCACGTAGTCCTCGTGCTGGAGCAGTCCCGGCATGTGCGTGATCTGTACGGACCGCAGAGCCACCGCGTGGTGTTCCAGTTCCGCGAGGTCGAGCGCACTGGCACCGACGAAATCCCGATACTCGTCCCACCAGTACGCCCCACGCTCACGTGCCATCTCCGCGAGCGCGTCGATGTACTCAGCGTCGGGGCACGAGTAGTTGGCGGCCCACACACGCACCCGGTCGCTGCTGACACCGGACCGGGCCGACTCCGTATTGCTGACAGTGGTCCGGTCCGTACGGTGCATCGCGGCGGCCTCACCGATGTTCAGCCCCACGTGCTCGCGCATCTTGCGCAACTCGGCGCCCAACCTGCGCTGCCGTTCGGTCGAAGGCTTACGTACCGGCATCGGCTCCCCTTCCCCTGGAGCACATAGCGTAGCCAGGCCGTCACATGCGCACCCACTCCGCTCCCAGGCGCTCATCCCGGGCCGCTGAACCCGCCGGCCCGTCTTCGGACCCACTGACAACCCCGGAGCAGCGCCGGGGTGGACTGCGGGGAAGTGTGCAGTTCGGTACTGCCGCGTGGGGCGGCATTGCGTTCGGCCGGCTGCGGCTCTCGTCTCGGACCCTCCGGGTCCAGAGCGCCGGCAGCGGGAGGGGAGGGAGCGGGGCTGGTCCCGGCTCGCTGCCTGTCGACGGGTTCGCGGGCTGGGGTCAGAGAAGCTCGCTGCGCTTCGCGGCTGGCTGCTGCCGCGAAGTGGCCGTGGCGAGGGCGTCGGATGCAGGCGGGTGGCAGCTCGCGCCTGTGATCCAAAGCAATGGGCAGCGGAGGTAAGGCGCGCTGCGCTGCGCCTTGGGCACGGTTGGCGTGCGGGGGCGGTTTCCACACGCACGGCAGGGGGCTGAGGGTGCGGAAACCCACTTCTGACGACCAGCGCGCCCGATATGCCCGACCTGTCAGGTTGAATAGACAACAGGGTGGGGTTTCCATCCGATTTCGCGTCCGGTATGGCGCTTATGTCTGACGGTAACTCCGCCCTACTTGCGAGTAGGGCCCAGGAGCCTTCGACGACGCCCCGGCCCTCGCCTCATCGCGGCAACAGTCGGCGGCGGAGCGCAGCGGAGCCTTTCTGACCTCAACTCAGGCCGGGCGACGGGCAGCGAACCGGCCCCAGGTCACCCCTCCCCGACACTGTTGGATCCTCGGGCCGCAGCCCACAATGCACCCGCACCCGCAGACCCCCCATGACCACTTCGCGGCAGCAACCAGCCGTGAAGCGCAGCGAGCTTCTCTGACCTCGGCCCACGAACTCGTCGGCAGGCAGCGAGCCGGGACCAGCCCCGCCCCCTCCCCTCCCGCTGCTGGCGCTCTGGACCCGGAGGGTCCGAGACGAGAGCCGCACTCGACCGGACGCAATGCCGCCCCACGCGGCAGCACGCGGTCTGCGGCATGCGGTCACGGCACGTGCGCCGGCCACGGTGCACTCCTGTGACCAGCGCTTTCGCGCCGGACCCTAGTGCGCGACTCCGGCCGCGCGTACGTCGGTGAGTGCCTGCCGTGCCAGCGGGCCGAAGCCCTCGCTGTTGTCGGTGTCGATCCACTGGTCGTAGGCGATCTCCCAGGCGAGCGCGCCCAGTTGCGCGGCTACGCGCGCGGTCAGGCTCGGGACTTCGCGGCGGTTGAGGGCCTCGATCATCGAGGCGGTGAGGTCGATCCTTTTCAGGGCTTCGCGTTCGCGCAGTTCCGTATTGGCGTTCAGTACGGCCTGGCGTCGGCCGCTGAACTCGCGGCGGTCGGCGGTGAAGAACGTCCGGCCGAGCGCATCGAGGGCCTCCGCCACCGCGTCGAGCGGGCTGGCCGACGGCGGCGCCGAGGCGATCCCTTCGACGAGCAGACCGGTCACCGTGCCCCCGTCGAAGAGCACCTCGCGCTTGTCCGGGAAGTGCCGGAAGAACGTGCTCTTGGTGAGCCCCGCGCGCTCCGCGATCTCGATCACGGTCGTGTTCTCGTAGCCGTGCTCCTCGAAGAGGTCGAGGGCGGCGGCGGCGAGTCGTCCTGGTGCGTCGGGTTGCCAGCGAGCCATGGGAACAGTGTACGGGACTTGGTCCCATCACTGGTGTACGGTCGATAAGACCAAGTCCCATCACTGGCCAGGAGAGGTCCCCGATGAGTAGAGCTGTCCGTTACACGCGATTCGGCGGTCCCGAAGTGCTCGAAGTACAGGAGATACCCGAGCCGCACGCCGCACCGGACGAGGTGCGCGTCCGGGTCACCGCCGCCGGGCTGAATCCGATGGATTGGCAGATCACCACCCAGCCCGACATGGCGGCGCGGTTCGGCCTCACGCTGCCGGCCGGGTTCGGCAGCGACTTCGCCGGAGTGGTGGACGAGGTGGGCGCCGAAGCCACCGGATTCGCGACCGGCGACCGGGTGTTCGGGGCGGCGATCGGCCGGTCCGTCGCCGATTACGTGCTGGTCAAGACCCCTGCCGCGGGCCTGTGGCCCACCCCGGATGGCATCGGCGATGAGGTGGCGGGCACGCTTCCGGTGTCCGGTCTGACGGCCTCCGCCGCGCTCGCCGCGGTCGGGCTCCGCGCCGGGGACACCGTTTTGATCGGTGGGGCGGCGGGTGGCGTGGGCATCTTCGCCGTGCAGCTGGCGAAGCTCGCGGGCGCCCGGGTGATCGGCACCGCATCCGAGGGCACGTTCGGATTCCTGCGCGGCCTCGGCGCCGAACCCGTGGCGTACGGCCCTGGCCTGGCGGACCGGGTGCGGGCCCTGGCGCCCGAGGGGATCACCGCCGCAACCGACCTGTTCGGAAGGGAGGCGGCCGAGACCGCGCTCAAGCTCGGCGTGGCACCCGAGCGGATCTCCGTCGTGGCCGACGGCCCCGCTCCGCCGCCCGGTGTGCGCAAGGCGGGCGCCCTCGATGCAGGTCCGGGCGCCATGGAACGGATCGCCGAGTCGATCCATGCCGGCGAGATCACGGTTCCGATCGCGGCGACCTTCCCGGTCGAGCAGATCCGCGAAGCCGTGACGACGCAGGCCGAAAGGCACGTTCACGGTAAGATCGTGATCGCCCTGTGAACCGGCACGAGGTGGACTCGGCGACCAGGATCCACTTTCACAACAAGCCTTAGTAGCCGCTGAGCAGCAGGCCGTCCTCCACGAAGGTCCACACGTCGGTGTAGGGGTCCCAGTGGTTCGGATTCTCGCCGTCGCGCTTCTCGTTGATCTTCTTGGCGTGCTTCCTGGCGATTTCGTACTTGCCGTTGCCCAGGATCTGTTCCGGCTGCAGGTGCTTCGACTGCTGCTCGGAGACCGCTCGCACGTTCTTGCCGTACGTCTGCGCGAAGCCGGGCTGCCGGCGTAGTCGGGCATTGGTATCGCGGCACACCCCGCCGAACGTGCTGGTGTAGTCCTGGTAGTGCAGGAGGCGCCACAGTTCGAAGCAAGGGTGGGAGTAGGCGATCCGCACCCCGTGCTCACGGGCCAGCTTCATCGCCTCGGGGATGCCCTCGTGGGCGTCGCGGTCGAAGAGGACCCATACCTGGGGCCAGTTCCAGTCCTTCTCCTTGCCGAGTCCGGCGGCCTCGGCCTCGCGCTCGACCCTTTGCAGAACGCTGATGGCGTTCCGCACCATGGGAAGGGGCTTGCGGTGCTTGCCGGCGGCGGTGGCGTTCTCGATGTGGAAGTCGATGCCTCGCCGGGGGTCTGCCCGCCGGCCGTGCTTGGCGATGAGGCTGATGTACTCCCTCTCGGTCACCTCGCCCTCGATGAAGGCGTAGACCTGACGCGAGCGGTTCTGGCGGCCCTTCGCCCCGCTCTTGTTCCGCTGGAGCCGGTCGCCTCCCTTGTCGGCTCTCGCCATCAGCTCTCTTCCGCCTCCGGCTCCGGCTCCGCCGCCATCGTCTCGTACGCCGTCTCGTCCGTCCGCAGCAAGTGCAGTCCGACCTGGCCCTCGGGCACCTTCGGCACTCCCCCGAAGGAGCCCGCCAGGTAGGACGTCATCAGGTCCTCTTCCTCCGTCGGCTCCCAGTCGGAGATCGGGTACAGCTCTGTGGCGCCGGTCGCGTCCTTCTCCGTCAGCCAGAGCTGTCCCGGTTCCAGGAGGCGCGTACCGCCGGGAACCCTCAGCAAGGAGGGGTCGTGGGCGGTGAAGATCAGTTGGGCGCCTTTGGGGTTGACCCACGGCGCCTGGAAGAGGCGTACGACCTCGGCCGCGAAGCGGGAGTGAAGGCTGGCGTCCAATTCGTCGATCAGCAGCACCGACCCCGTGTCGAGGGCGAGGAGCAGGGGGCCGATGAGAGCGAACCAGGAGCGGGTGCCCAGGGATTCCGCGCTCCAGTCCAGGGTGGTTTCCTCGCCGCTGCCCGAGTGGATCAGCCGGACCCTCGGGCGACCGGCGGAGTCGCGCTCCACCTCGGCTCCCGCGATCCCCAGGTCGGCGACGCGCAGCAGTTCCTCGACCCGCCGCCGCGAGTCCGCGTTTTCGAGCAGTCGCTGGGCGGTGTACGCCTCGCGCCGCGGTCGGTCGGCTTCCGGAGTGACGTCGTACAGGTTCTGCTTGAACCAGTCGTAGACGGGGGTGAGGTCCGGGTGTCCGTCGTTGGCCGCGCGGCTCAGGAGGAGGGCGTCGCTCCGGGTCGTACGGGCCAGCCGGGCGCGGTCCTTCACCCGGTCGCCGGGGAAGTGGAATTCCTTCTGCCGCGAGGCGTCCCGGTCGAACCAGACCTGCCGCCGCCCCTTGGGGTAGGCGAACAGCCACTCCGACTCGACCCGGCGCTTCCCCAGCTCGAAGCCGTATGTCCAGCGGACGCCGTCCTCCAGGACGACATCCGCTTCGTAGAAGACGGGATCGTCCGCGGCCCCGGGATCGAGCGCGAACACGTCGCGCGGAATGCCGTCGTACGAGGTCCAGGCCGCGTACGAACTGAGAACGGCCTCCCGCATCTGCTTCAGGGCGGCGATGACGTTCGACTTGCCCGACGCGTTCGCGCCAAAGACGCCCAGCACCGGATAGACGGGGAGCCGCTTGCCGTCGGAGAGCGGGAGCGGACGTGCGGCCGCGCTGTCCTCGTCTTCGGGGGCGACGAGCGACAGCTCCTGCGCCGCGCGCAGGGACCGCACGTTGGCCACCCGAAACCTCAGCAGCATTCCATCTCCTCCATGGCGCACAGAGTAGCCACGGAGACCCGTGCCCGCCCGCCTTCGACCAGGCGGGCGGGCACGTAGGAGCGCGGTGTCCCGGCAGTGGGCTACAGGAAGGAGTTGATCTCGATCGTCTCCGTGCGGCCCGGGCCCACGCCGATGGCGGAGATCGGGGCGCCGGACATGTCCTCCAGCGCCTTGACGTACGCCTGCGCGTTCTTCGGCAGGTCGGAGAACGTCTTGGCCTTGGTGATGTCCTCGGACCAGCCCGGCAGGTTCTCGTAGATCGGCTTCGCGTGGTGGAAGTCGGTCTGGCTGTACGGGAGCTCCTCGACGCGCTTGCCGTCGATCTCGTACGCGACGCAGACGGGGATCTGCTCCCAGCCGGTGAGCACGTCCAGCTTCGTGAGGAAGAAGTCCGTGAGGCCGTTGACGCGCGTCGCGTAGCGGGCGATGACCGCGTCGAACCAGCCGCAGCGGCGGTCGCGGCCGGTGGTCACGCCGCGCTCGCCGCCGATGTCGCGCAGCGCCTCGCCGTCGGCGTCGAGCAGTTCGGTCGGGAACGGGCCCGAGCCGACGCGGGTGGTGTACGCCTTGAGGATGCCGATGACCCGGTTGATCTTCGTCGGGCCGACGCCCGAGCCCGTGCAGGCGCCGCCCGCGGTCGGGTTCGAGGAGGTGACGAAGGGGTACGTGCCGTGGTCGACGTCGAGCAGCGTGCCCTGGCCGCCCTCGAAGAGGACGACCTTGCCGGCGTCGATGGCGTCGTTGAGGACGAGCGTCGTGTCGGCGACGTAGTCCTTGAGCTGCGGGGCGTAGCCCAGCAGCTCCTCGACGACCTGTTCGGCGACGATCGCGCGCCGGTTGTAGAGCTTGGCGAGGATCTGGTTCTTGAAGTCGAGGGACGCCTCGACCTTCTGGAGCAGGATCGACTCGTCGAAGAGGTCCTGGACGCGGATGCCGACGCGGTTGATCTTGTCCGCGTAGGTCGGGCCGATGCCGCGGCCGGTGGTCCCGATCTTCCGCTTGCCGAGGAACCGTTCCGTCACCTTGTCGACGGTCGTGTGATACGGCGTGATCAGATGGGCGTTACCGCTGATCATGAGCTTGGACGTGTCGACGCCACGCTCGTTCAGTCCGCTCAGCTCGGAGAGCAGGACCGCCGGGTCGACGACGACTCCGTTACCGATCACCGGGGTGCACCCCGGCGAGAGGATGCCGGAGGGGAGAAGGTGCAGTGCGTACTTCTGGTCGCCTACGACAACCGTGTGGCCGGCGTTGTTGCCGCCCTGGTAACGCACCACGTAGTCCACTGAGCCGCCGAGCAGGTCGGTGGCCTTCCCCTTGCCCTCGTCACCCCACTGAGCACCGAGCAGCACAAGTGCGGGCACAGGCGTACACCCCTTCCGGGCGGGGCATGTCCAACGTGCGCGATGGTTTCTGCCATCGCTAGAGCCGTCGAACCGGTGCCCCGGAATAGACGAAGCCCCTGGCGCAATAGCGCAAGGGGCTCTTGCACCGAGATGCTACCTGAGGAAGGACCGAGGTGTCGGCTCCAGAGCCCCACACGAGTGGCGCGCACCCGTTGCTCGTGGTCATCGACCCCGTCGCCCGCCGCGTGGACGGCGAATCCGTGCGGATCGCGAAAGACGTGCTGTGCGCGGGCGCCACGACCAAGATCTGCCTGCCCGAAGGGCCGGAGGAGGTCGAGCGGGCGCTGGCCCGCCGGGGCCGTCGCCGGATCGTCGTGATCGGCGACGATCTCGCCCTGCTGCGGGTGGTGGGGCTGCTGCACCGGCAGCGCGACCTGCCGGGGGCGTCCCTGGCCGTGGTCCCCGTGGGCCCTTCCGCCGCCGTCTCGCTGGTCCGCGCGCTCGGCGTGCCCACGGGCGCGGTGGCGGCGGCCCGCGCGGTGCTCGACGGCTCCGAGCGGCGGCTCGACCTCCTGGTCGATGACAGCGGTGGCGTGGTCCTGGGCGGGCTGCGCATCCCGTCGGGCGGTGGCTGGGGCGGCGCGTTCGGCCCGTACGAGGCGGAGGACGCCTCCCCCGCAGACGACGGCCACCCGCACCACCTGCCGTACGTGCCCGAGGCCGCCCCCTCCGGCGACTCGCGCACAAGCGGGCCAGACGCGTCGGATACATCGGATATATCGGTTATGGGTGGCGGGGCGGGTACGGGCGGCGAGTCGGCTGCGGGCCGACCGGGTACGGACGGCTCGCGGGCGAATGGCGACAGGGGCGACAGGCACGACAGGCGTGACGGGCCGGGGGCCGCCCCCGCCCCCAGCGACGGGCGGCATCAGCCCTGGTGGACGCCGGCCGCCCGGACCGCCCGTACGGCCCTGACCACCCTGCTCACCGCCCCCACGGCCGCCCGCCGCCGCCCGGCCCCTCCCCCGCCCCAGCGGCTGCGGGTCGAGGCCGACGGCGTGCTGCTGGCCGATCTGGACCGGCCGGTGGAGCGGGTGACGGTGTCCGCCTCGGCGGCGGACGGGCTGGCCGACGTCGTGGTACACCACAGGCTCGCCGACGACGGGATACGGGCCCGCGCCCGCGCCGTCACGGTCTCCGGGCCGGACTTCCACTACCGCGCCGACGCGGTGGTCGGCGGGCCCGTGCGCACCCGCACCTGGACCGTCCTCCCGGACGCCTTCCGGCTGACGCTGCCCCGACAGCAGGAGCAGGACTGAGCGGGGCCGACAGGGGTTGGCAGGGGTGGCAGGGGCCGCCAAGGGGTTGAAGAGGGGCGGAGGGGGTGCGGAACGATCGCGCGACCCCGGCCCCGCGCCCGTACGCCCGTACGCCCGTACGCCCACCAGTGCGCCCGTACGCCCCGCCCGTCCCCACGTCCGTAAGCGAGGGCCGTTCTACACCTGCGGCCCGAACCTCGCGTCCCGATGCTCTCGCCAGCGGTCCAGCATGCCCAGCAGTTCGCCGTGCATGAACTGGAAGAACTCCACCGTCTCCGTCACCCGCTCCCCCGCCGGCGTGTCCGGCCCCAGCGCCTGCGCCCCCTCGCTGAGCAGCTTGCCCCAGCGGGTGATGAGCTGGTCGCGGCGGGCGAAGGTCTCGTACCAGAGCCCTTCGTGCAGCCGGTAGCGGTCGCGGCGGGAGCCCGGTTCGCGCTCGCGGCTGATCATTCCGGCGTTCGTGAGGTAGCGGACCGCGCCGGAGACCGCCGCCGGGCTGATCTTCAGCTGCTCGGCGAGTTCGGCGGAGGTGAGCGCGGCCGTGTCGGAGGCGAGGAGCGCGGCGAAGACGCGGGCGGCCATGCGCTGCGTACCGGCCTCGGCCAGCTCGCCCGCGAAGCGTTCGACGAACCGCGAGACGGCCTCCGGGTCCCGCCGCTGGCGGTCGGGGCCGTCCGGGCCGCCGGGGCCGTCCGAGCCGCCTTGGGCGGCGGCGGCGGCCTCCGCCGCCGGTTCCGTCCCCGTCATGTCGCGCTCGCTCACGTCCGCATCATCTCCCCTGGCCAGGCCGCTGCCCCAAGTTTATACGCTTCCTTAACTTCACAAATTTGTGAAACTACCTTAATTTCAGAAGCATGACGACGGCAATCACCGTGTCCGGCCTCCACAAGTCATTCGGCCGGACGCACGCGCTCGACGGCCTCGACCTCTCCGTCGCAACCGGCGAGGTACACGGCTTCCTCGGCCCCAACGGAGCCGGGAAGTCCACCACCATCCGCGTCCTGCTCGGCCTGCTCCGCGCCGACCGGGGCGCCGCCCAACTGCTCGGCCGGGACCCCTGGCACGACGCGGTCGAGCTGCACCGGCGCCTCGCCTACGTGCCCGGCGACGTCACGCTGTGGCGCAACCTCTCCGGCGGCGAGGTCATCGACCTGTACGGGCGGCTGCGCGGCGGGCTCGACGCGGCCCGGCGCGCGGAACTGCTGGAGCGCTTCGAACTCGACCCCACCAAGAAGGGCCGGGCCTACTCCAAGGGCAACCGCCAGAAAGTCGCCCTCGTCGCCGCCTTCGCCTCCGACGTCGATCTGCTGATCCTGGACGAGCCCACCTCCGGCCTCGACCCGCTCATGGAGGAGGTCTTCCAGGGCTGCGTCGCCGAGGCCCGCGAGCGCGGCCGGACCGTGCTGCTCTCCAGCCATGTGCTGAGCGAGGTCGAGGCGCTCTGCGACCGCGTCAGCATCATCCGCACCGGCCGCACCGTCGAGAGCGGCTCCCTCGCCGACCTGCGCCACCTGACCCGTACGAGCGTCAGCGCGGAACTGGCGGCGCCGCCGAACGGGCTGTCCCGCCTGCCCGGCGTCCATGACCTGTCCGTACAGGGCAAACGGGTCCGGCTGCACGTCGACACCGACAAGCTCGACGCGGTCCTGCGGCAGCTCACCGAGTCCGGCGTGCGGTCGCTGACCAGCACCCCGCCCACGCTTGAGGAACTGTTCCTGCGCCACTACCAGGCCGACTCCCCGGCCGCGTCACGGAACGAGGCGGCGGCCCGATGAGCACCCTCGCCGGCACCAGGCCGAAAAACTCGCATCTCACCGGCACCGGGCCCCTCACCCGTCTCGCGCTGCGCCGCGACAGGATCATGCTGCCCGTCTGGGTCTACGCGCTGTCCGTCGCCGTCGTCTCGACGGGGCTGTCTCTCAAAAAGCTCTACGGAACGGCCGCCGAACGCGCCGACTTCGCCCACTCCATGTCGGCGAACAGCTCCCTGCGCGCGCTGTACGGGCCGGTGCTGGGGGACTCCATCGGCGCGCTCACCGCGTGGCGGATGATGAGCTTCGGCGCGGCCCTGACCGGCGTCATGAGCCTGCTCATCGTGGTGCGCCACACCCGCGAGGAGGAGGAGAGCGGCCGCCAGGAGCTGCTGTCCTCGGCCGGGGTCGGCCGCCGCGCGCCGCTCACCGCGGCCCTCTCCACCGCGCTGGCCGCCAACACGCTCGTCGCCGCCCTGATCGCCGCCGGCCTCCCGGCCATCGGCCAGGGCGCGGCGGGCGCGCTCGCCCTCGGCCTCGCCGTCGGCGCCACCGGCATGGTCTTCGCGGGCGTCGCCGCCGTCGCCGCGCAGCTCACGGAGAGCGCGCGGCTCGCGAAGGGGATCACGGCGGCGGTGATCGGCGTGGCCTTCACGGTACGGGCGGCGGGCGACGCGTCCGCCGTGCGGGGGCGGTCGCCGCTGGTGTGGCTCTCGCCCCTCGGCTGGCCCGAGCAGGTCCGCCCGTACGCGGGCGACCGCTGGTGGGTGCTGCTGCTGCCGCTCGCCCTGACCGCCGCGACCGTGCTCGGCGCGTACGCCCTCACCGCCCGCCGCGACCTCGGCGCCGGGCTGCTGGCCACCCGGCCCGGACCGGCCGGCGCGGGAACCGCGCTCCGGGGCCCGTACGGCCTGGCCTGGCGGCTCCAGCGCGGCACGCTCCTCGGCTGGGCGACCGGTCTCGTCTTCGCCGGGGCCGTCTTCGGGGCCGTCGCGCACGGCGCGGCCGACATCGTCGGCGACAACAAGGGGACGCTGGAACTCTTCGAGCGGCTGGGCGGCGGCCACGGGAAAGCGGGCATCACGGACGCGTTCCTCGCCACCATCACCGGCATGCTCGGCCTGACCGCCGCCCTCTACGCGACGGGCTCGGTGCTGCGGCTGACCGGCGAGGAGACCGGCGGACGCGCCGAACCGCTGCTGGCGTGCGCCGTCGGCCGGCTGCGGTGGGCGGCCGGCCACCTGGTGATCGCGTTCGCGGGCGCGGTCGCCGTCCTCGCGGCGGGCGGCCTGGCCATGGGCCTCTCGTACGGGGCCACGGCCCACGACATCGGCGGGCAGCTCCCGCGCGTACTGGCCGCCGCCCTCGCCCAGACCCCGGCGGTATGGGCGCTGACGGGCGTAACGGTCCTGCTCGCGGGCGCGCTCCCGCGGCTCGCCGCCGCCGCGTGGGGCCTGGTCGGGGCGGCCCTCGCCATCGGCTGGCTCGGCCCGATGGTCGACGCCCCGCAGTGGGTCATGGACCTCTCGCCCTTCGGCCATCTGCCCAAGCTGCCGGGGCCGGTGGGCTCCGCGGGCCCGTTCCTCTGGCTCACCGCGCTGGCGGCGGTGCTCACGGCGGCGGGGCTGTACGGGCTGCGGCGGCGGGACGTCGGCTGACGTTCCCCTCTGCGGGTGTGGCGGCGGACGTCGGCTGAGGTCCCCCTCCGCACGTGCGGCGCCGGACCTGTAGCGGAGTCTGGCGCCGCACTCGCACGTCCTCGCTGGTCAACCCGCTTCCACCAGTAGCTCCTTCAGCCCCCGGATCACGAAGCCCGGTTTCCGCACCGGCTCCGATACGAGCCGCAGGCCCGGCGCGCGGCGCAGCAACGCGCCGAAGACCGCCGCCAGTTCGAGGCGGGCCAGCGGGGCGCCGAGGCAGTAGTGGATGCCCGCGCCGAGGCTGAGGTGCGGGATGTCGGGGCGGGTGAGGTCGAGGGCGTCCGGGCGGTCGAACCGCGCGGGGTCGCGGTTGGCGGAGCCGAGGAGGAGCGCCACCTCGCTGCCGCGCGGCAGGTGCACGCCGCCGACCTCGATGTCGTCGAGCACCCAGCGCTCGAACAGGTGCAGCGGCGTGTCGAAGCGCATCAGCTCCTCCACCGCGCCCGGCAGCAGTCCGTGGTCCGCGCGGAGCGCCGCGAGCTGCTCGGGGTGACGGAAGAGCGCGAGCCAGCCGTTGCCCGTCGTGTTGACCGTGGCCTCGTGCCCGGCGTTCAGGAGCAGGGCGCAGGTGGAGACCATCTCCTGCTCGCTGAGCCGGTCGCCCTCCTCGTACGCCGCGATCAGCGCGCTGATCAGGTCCTCGCCGGGGTCGGCGCGCCGGGCGGCGATGAGTTCGCGCAGATACGCCGAGAACTCGGCCGAGGCCCGTACCGCCGCGCGGGCGGTGTGCTCGCCCGGATTGAGTTCGTACATCCCGCAGATGGCGGCCGACCACGGCCGCAGCAGCCCGCGGTCGGCGGCGGGCACCCCCAGCATCTCGGCGATCACGGCGACGGGGAACGGTTCGGCGACCGCCGCGACCAGGTCGCCGCCGCCGTCGGCGAGCAGCCCCGAGACCAGCTCGTCGGCGATCCGGTGGACGTACGGGGCGAGCCGCTCGACCATGCGCGGCGTGAACGCCTTGGAGACGAGGCGGCGCAGCCGCGTGTGATCGGGCGCCTCCAGATCGAGCAGCCCGTTGTCGTTCAAGGTGTGAAAGGGCTCGTGCCAGTCGGGCGGCGCGCTGCGGCCGAACTCCTCGTGGCCGAAGCGGTGGAGGTACGTACGTCCGAGCCGCCGGTCCCGCAGCAGGGCGCGTACGTCGTCGTGGCGAGGCACCAGCCACTGCCGGGAGGGCGCGAACCAGTGGACACGCCCCCGCTCGCGCAGCTCGGCGTAGCCGGGATACGGGTCCGCCGCGAACTCAGGCGACCAGGGGGCGAACGCGAGGGCTTCGCTCATGCTCCGGAAGCGTAACCGGCGAACTCAGGCACCGGGAGTGGTGAATTCCCCTCGATCTCCCGCGGGCCGCCCTCGAATCTCCCGTGGATCTCCCACGGATCTCCCACGGATCTTCCGCGGACCTCGCCGGGTCCGCCCTTTGATCGGGACTGATTTCACGGCGAATACGCGGGATTGCGCGCCGCACGCACCGGGCAGAAGGCCACCAGCGATCCAGGGGACGGCCCACGCACCCGCCCCATCGCGGGGAGACACCTTTACCGATCGGCGAGCGGAACACCGTCTCGGACGGCCGGTATCCGGCACGGAGGTATCTCGTGGATCGACTGGATTCTCGCGGAGCGCGACGCGCTCTGAGGGTTCTGGGGTCGGTGCTGGCGGCCGGCGCGGTGTGCGCCTTGCTCAGCATCGCCATGACGCTCGTACCCGGGCTGCGCACCACCGGCAGCGGCAACGCGGGCCAGGCATACGGCGCCGCCGCGTCGTCCAGCGCGGTGCTCGTCCTTTTCTATATGGCGAAGACGCTCCGGCTCCAGCGGGACGAGACGACGCTCCAGCGCGAGGAGTTGGCGTTGCAGCGACAGGAAATGCAGCTCCAGCGGGCCGAATTGGAGTTGCAGCGTGAGGAGATGCGGCGTTCGGCCGGTGAATTGCACCGCAGCGCGGAGGCCGACCTGCGCCGACTGCATATGGATCTGCTCAAAATGAGCATCGAGAATCCGGATCTGGCGAAGGCGTGGCCGGCGTACGCACCCGGGCTGTCGGTGAAACGGAACCGGCAATACACCTACGCCAATCTCATGTACTGCCACTTCATGCTGGCGCACCAGCTGGGCATGGTGACGGACCGCGAAGTCCTGGGGCACCTCCGCTACATCACCGCTACCGATATCTTCCGGGGCTACTGGGAGGCGGCCCGCAGGATGCGGGCGGAGATGGACCCGGAGTCGCAGGAGGCCCGCTTCGCCGCGCTCGTGGACGAGGCGATCCTCCAGGCCGGCGCTCAATCGGGGGCGGGGTCGGGGTCGGGGGCGACTGCGGCAACACGGTCCGCGTCGGCGGTCACGGTGTCGCCGGATGTCTCCGCGCCGCCGACCGCGGCGCCGACCGCGACGCCGACCGCGGCACCGACCGTGACGCCCTAGAGCGGCGGTCGTTGAACGTGCGATGAATACCTGGATCGCACGGCGCCTGGGCGCGACCCCCGCCGAACGCGGCAGCCTCGGCAACGCCAGCTGCCCGGACCTCTTCGAGCTCAACGACGGCCGCTTCGCCGTCATCGGCACGGACATGACGGCGGAGCTCGACGACGCCCTGCCCTCCGACGCGAGCCGCGCCGATTACGAGCGGATCGTGGTCATCACGCGGGAGACGCTGCTGCGCGCCAAGGGCGACATCGCGGGCCTCTGAGCCCGCGCCCCAGTCGTACAGCGGTACGGCCGGACTCAGTGGAGTACCTCACTCACCACCCCCGCATCCATTTAGTTGTGTCACTATAATAATGTTACTGACACAACTAAATGGAGGCCGCCATGCCAGACGCCGCCCCGCGACGACCATGGCTCGTGCTCGCCATCTGCTGCATGAGCATGCTGATCGTCAGCCTCGACAACACCATCCTCAACGTCGCCCTGCCCACCATCCAGCGTGACCTGCACACCTCCGTGTCCGGGCTGCAATGGACGGTCGACGGCTACACGCTGGTACTGGCCAGCCTGCTGATGCTCTCCGGCTCGACCGCCGACCGCGTGGGCCGCCGCCGCGTCTTCCAGGCCGGGCTGGTGATCTTCTCCGCGGCGTCCCTGCTGTGCAGCCTCGCCCCCGGGCTCGGCTGGCTCGTCGCCGCGCGGATGCTCCAGGCGGTCGGCGGATCGATGCTGAACCCCGTCGCCATGTCGATCATCAGCAACACCTTCACCGAACCCCGGCAACGCGCCCGTGCCATCGGGGTGTGGGGCGGCGTCGTGGGCATCACCATGGCGGCCGGGCCGATCACGGGCGGCGCGCTGATCGAGTCGGCCGGCTGGCGGTCCATCTTCTGGATCAACGTGCCGATCGGCGTGGCCGCCCTGTTCCTGGCCCGCAAGTACATACCGGAGTCGCGGGCGCCGCGGGCCCGCCGGGCGGACCCGGTCGGCCAGGCGCTCATCGTCGTCCTGCTCGTCACCCTCACGTACGCGATCATCGAATCGCCGGAGCTCGGCTGGACCTCGCCCCTCGTCCTCGGCTCCGCCGCCGCGGCGCTCTGCGCGCTGCTGGGACTGCTCTGGTACGAGCCCAGGCGCACCGACCCCCTCATCGACCTGCGGTTCTTCCGTTCCGCGCCGTTCACGGGCGCCACCGTGAACGCGATCGCCGCGTTCGCCGCGCTGGGCGGCTTCCTGTTCGTCAGCTCCCTGTACCTGCAGAACGTACGGCGGCTCGACCCGCTGGACGCCGGGCTGTTCATGCTGCCCATGGCGGTCATGGCGCTGCTGATGGCACCGCTGTCCGGCCGCGTGGTGGCCTCGCGCGGCCCGCGCCTCCCCCTGCTGCTCGCCGGGGCGGCGCTGTGCGCGAGCGCCGTGCTCCAGGCGCTCACCTACTCCGACCGCCTGCCGACGGCCGTACTGGTCGTCGCGTACCTGCTCTTCGGTACCGGCTTCGGCCTGGTCAACGCGCCCATCACCAACACCGCCATCACGGGGATGCCCCGCGCGCAGGCCGGCGTCGCGGCGGCGGTGGCCTCCACCAGCCGGCAGGTCGGCCAGTCCCTCGGCGTGGCCGTCGTCGGCGCCCTCATGGCCGGCGAGGCGTACGCGGACCCGGCGGCCCTCACCGGCGCGGGCCGCACGGCGTGGTGGATCATCGCCGGCTGCGGCGCCGTCGTCGTGGTCATAGGTACGCTCGCTTCCGGCCGCTGGGCCCAGGCGACGGCACAGCGCACAGCGGAGCGGCTCGCTGCCGAGGAGACTCCGGAGGCCGCGGGGATCAAGGGGACCAAGGAGACGGTGAACACCTGATGGAGCTGGAGCGTCGTGATGCCGACGGACCCCAGGGGGGCGGCCCCGGGGAGGAGGGCAGTCCCCAGGAGGGGGGCGACGCCACTGCCCGGGCAGCAGTCCGGGCCTGGCAGGGGATGAACACGCTCCTGATGGAGCGCCACAACCGCCGCAAGACCGTCGCCGACGCCCTCGGCATGAGCTTCAGCCGCGTCAGGGCGCTGCGCCGGCTCGGCGCCGGGCCGATCCCCCTGCGGGAACTGGCCGAGCGGATGGGCAGCGACCCGCCCTACACCACCGTCATCGTCGACGACCTCGTGCGGCGCGGCCTCGCCGAACGCATCGCCAACCCCGCCGACCGCCGGTCCAAACTGGTCCGTCTCACCGAGGAGGGCCGGGCGGCGGCCGCCCGCGCCACCGACATCATGTCCGTCCCGCCCGACGCCCTGCTCGGCCTGCCCCCGGAGGACATCGAGGCGCTCGACCGCATCATGGCGAAGCTCTTGGAGTGAGTCGCGGCTCTTTGAGTGAGTCGCGCCGCCGGATTCGCGGGGATACGGGCGTACGGGGTACGGGCGTACGCGTTCACGGGCGGTACGGGCGCGGATTCGCGAGCCCCGCCGCCTCAGCCGCCCGCCGCCTCAGCCGCCCGGCGTCACCAGCCCCGCCTCGTACGCGAAGACCGCCGCCTGGGTGCGGTCGCGGAGCCCCAGCTTCACCAAGATGCGGCTGACGTGCGTCTTCACCGTCGATTCTGCGACGACGAGGCGCGCGGCGATCTCGGAGTTGGAGCGCCCCTGGGCGACCAGCACCAGGACCTCCGTCTCGCGCTCGGTGAGGTCGGCGACGCGGTCCTGGGTGGGGGTGCGCGGGGTGCCGAGGCGGGAGAACTCCTGGATGAGGCGCTTCGTGACGGTCGGCGCGAGCAGCGCCTCCCCGGCCGCCACCACCCGCACGCCGTCGGCGAGTTGGCGCGCGGAGGCGTCCTTCAGCAGGAAGCCGCTGGCCCCGGCCCGTAGCGCTTGGTAGACGTACTCGTCGAGGTCGAAGGTGGTCAGTACCAGCACCTTGGCGTCCGCGTCGGCGGCGACGATCTCGCGGGTGGCCTCCAGCCCGTTGAGCTCGGGCATCCGGATGTCCATCAGGACGATGTCCGGGTTGAGGGCCGCGACCTGCCGCACCGCCTCGCGGCCGTCCACCGCCTCGCCGATGACCTGGATGTCCGGCTGGGCGTTCAGCAGCACGGAGAACCCCTCACGGACCATCATCTGGTCGTCGACGATCAGCACCCGAATGATGCCACTGGTACCGCTGGTACTGCTGGTGCCGCTGTCTCCGCCGGCCATGCCGCCTCCCCCGTTCGCGCTGTTCGTGCCGTTCACACCGCTCGCACCGCTCGCACCGCTCATGCCGTTCAGCCCATTCAGCCCGTTCACGCCGATTCCTCCACGGCCTCAACGGGGATGAACGCCACGACCTCGAACCCGCCGTCCTTCGTCGCCCCCGCCGTCATCTCGCCGCTGAGCATCGTCACGCGCTCCCGCATCCCGAGCATCCCGTGGCCCGAGCCCGGCGACGGCTTGGCCAGCCGGTTCGCCGGGCCGTTGACGATGCGCAGCCCGAGCCCGCTCATCACGTACGAGACCTCGACTCGCGCCTCGGCGCCCGGCGCGTGCCGCAGCGTGTTGCTCAGCGCCTCCTGCACGATGCGGTACGCGGACAGCTCCACGCCCTGCGGCATGGTGCGCACCACGCCCGTCGTGACGTGCTCGACCGTCAGCCCCGCCGCCCGCACATTGTCGACCAGCACGCCGAGGGCGGCGAGCGTCGGCTGCGGCGCCTCGGGGTCGGCCTCGCCGAACGCGTCCGGGTTCTCCGACCGTACGACGCCGAGGACGCGGCGCAGCTCGGTGAGGGCCGAGACGGCGTTCTCGCGGATGGTGGCGAACGCGGCGGCCAGCTCGGGCGGGGTCTCCTCGACCCGGTAGGGCGCGGCCTCCGCCTGGATGGCGACCACCGACATGTGGTGCGCGACCACGTCGTGCAGCTCGCGGGCGATGGTGGTCCGCTCCTCCAGCACCGTGCGGCGCGACCGCTCCACCTCGGTGACGGCGGCCTGCACGGCGACCTGCTGCTTGGACTCGCGTACCCCGCGCAGGCCCAGCATGACCAGGAGCAGGACGCCGAAGACGATCAGGAGGGCCAGGGTGTCGCGGGTCCAGACGTGGCCGCGGAACGGTATCCCGAGCACGACGACGAGCCCGACGGTGATCGCCCACATCTCGGCGGACGCCCGCGGCCGGAGGCGGAACGCGGCGATCAGCATCACCGCCCCGTAGGAGACGACGCCGGTCGGGGTCCACGGCCAGAAGGACTGGAAGCCCGACAACAGCGCCATGGGCGCGGCCGCGGCGACCGCCAGCCACCACGCGCCGACCGGCCGGAGGAGCACGACGGCGAGCGGCACTCCGGTCGCGAACATGCCGAGCATCCCCGAGAGCCCGGCTTCGAAGGACATGAAGGGCATGAACGTCAGCAGGAAGGCCGCTGCCAGGAACAGGGCGTGCGGGAGCCAGCGCGCGTAGACGACAGCCTTTCGCGGCACGAACCGCAGCAACGGATGGTCATCGGCGAGCGGCGGTGCCGGGCGGAACGCGAACGCGTCCGTGATCAGGTCTTCGCGGATCGTCTGGAACACGCCCCGCGCCACCCGGATCTCACTGTTCGCGCCGTTCGGCCGCTGATAGGTGTCGTTCACATCAACCAAGGTAAGCAGCGGAGGCGGCCGTCGTCGTCCCCGCTGGTGAGGATCTGTACGGGTCCGCCTCAAGTACTACGTGCTACGCCCCGGCGTCCCGGAGAGCGGCCAGGAACAGCGCGAAGGCGTCCGTGCCGGGCGTGACGGGCGCGTAGTGACCGGTGCCGGGCAGCTCGTGGAGGACGATGTCGCCGCCCGCCGCCGCGGCCTCGGCCGCGTAGCGGCGGGAGACGTCCGCGGGCACGTCCGGGTCGGCCGTGCCGTGCAGGACGACGACGGGGGCGCGGGGCGGGAGCAGCCGCGCTGGATCGGCCTCGGCGCTGCGGGCCTCCGCCCCTTGCAGCAGTTCGGCCACCGCGTCGTCGCTGAGCCGCAGCTCGCGCGCGTACGCCAGGTCCGCTACGGGCGACAGTGCGACGACCCGGTCGATGCGCGGGGCGTGGGCGTCCGCCTCCCGCCAGCGGCTGCCGGCCGGGAGGCGGTGGCGGGAGGCGGCCCAGAGGGCGAGATGGCCGCCCGCCGAGTGCCCGGCCACCACGTGGCGCACTCCGCGGCTCCGGTCCGCGCTTCGGTCCGCGCAGTGGGCCGCTCCCGCCTCCACGGCCCGTACGACGTCGTCGAACGTCCCGGGCCAGCCGCCGCCCCCGCCCACCCTCCGGTACTCGGCCAGCGCCACGGTCACTCCGTGCCGCGCGAGCGCGGCGGCCAGCGGCGAGAGGTGCGCACGGTCGTACGCCTGCCGCCAGAAGCCGCCGTGCAGCAGCGTCACGAGCGTGTGGGCAGCGGTGGGCGTGCCGATATCCGTGCTGGTGCCCGTACCGGCGGCCGTACCGATGTCCGCTGCCGCCGCCACTGCCGGACCGTCGCCCGACGCTTCGTAGAAGTCGATGACCTGCGAAGCGTGCGCGCCGTAGCGGACCGTCCGGTCCGGCGGCACGGGATCGAGGGCGAGCAGCGCGGCCTCCTCCGCGACGGCCGCCGAACCGGCGTCGCCGGCGGCCCCGGCCCCCGGACCGGCCTCGTCCCCGGCCCCCGGACCGGCGGCCATGGTCAGCCCGCCTCCCCGCCGCCGGTCAGCACCTCCGCCAGCACGCGCGCGGCGCGCTCGGCGTCGGCGAAGCGCGTGTAGAGCGGGGTGAAACCGAAGCGCATGGTGTCGGGGCGGCGGTAGTCGCCGACGATGCCGCGCCGGATCAGCTCCGCCATGACCTCGCCCGCGTCCGGGCAGCGCAGCGCGACCTGGCTGCCGCGCTCGGCGTGCGCGGCCGGAGTGACCGTCTCGACCCGGCCGGCCGGCGCGTACGCGGCCACGCAGCGCAGGAAGAAGTCCGTCAGCGCCAGGCTCTTGGCCCGTACGGACTCGACGGAGACGCCGTCCCACGCGTCGAGCGCCGCCTCCAGGGCGAGCATCGAGAGGATGTCGGGGGAGCCGACCCGGCCCCGGGCCGCGCCCTCGGCCGGTGCGTAGCCGCTCGCCATCGCGAACGGGTCCGCGTGCGAGGTCCAGCCGGGCAGCGGCGAGTCGAAACGGGGCTGGAGGTCGCGGCGCACGTACAGGTACGCGGGCGAGCCGGGCCCGCCGTTGAGGAACTTGTACGTGCAGCCGACGGCCAGGTCCACGCCGTGCGCGTCGAGGTCCACGGGCAGCGCTCCGGCGCTGTGGCACAGGTCCCACACGATCGGGGCCCCGGCGGCGTGTGCGGCGGCCGTCGTGCCGGGGAGGTCGTGCAGCCGGCCGCTGCGGTAGTCGACGTGGTTGACGAGCACGGTGGCGGTCCGCGGCCCGACGGCGGCCGCGATGTCCGCGGCGGGCAGCGCGCGTACGGTGCAGCCGGTCATCCGGGCGGCGGACTCGGCGATGTAGCCGTCGGTGGGGAATGTCTCGGCGTCGACGAGGACTTCGTCGCGGTCGGAATCACTGGCGCCTGCCCCGGGCGCCGCGTCCGCGATCCCGCTCGCGTCCGCGAGCCCCCCGCCGCGGGCGATGCGCACAGCCGCGACGACCGCCTTGAACACATTGACGCTCGTCGAGTCGCCGACCACCACCTGCCCCGGGGCCGCGCCGATCAGCCGGCCGACGCGGTCGCCGAGGCGCTCGGGCGCGGTCCACCAGCCGCTCTCGTCCCAGGAGCGGATGCGCAGCCGCCCCCACTCCTGCCCGACGACCTCCGTCAGCCGCCCCGGCACGGCGCGGTGCAGCGCGCCGAGGGAGTTCCCGTCCAGGTAGACGACCTCGTCGAGGCCGTACTCCGAGAACTCCGCGCGTTTGCCGCGCAGTTCGTCGGTCTCGTCCAGCTTCGCGGCCTCGGTTCGCAGTTCCATCGCATCCATCCCGGTGTCAGACTTGGCTGCGCGCCGTCCACAGCTCGGGGAAGACATTCTTCGAGGCGCGCTTCTCCAGCCAGGCCACCCCGGCGGAGCCGCCCGTCCCCGTCTTCGCGCCCATCGCCCGCCGCGTGGCGAGGAGATGGTCGTTGCGCCAGCGCCAGACCAGTTCGGCGACCTCGGTCAGGGCCTCGCCGAGCCGGACCAGCTCTCCCGCCCCGGCGCCGCCGCCGGCCGCCGAGTAGATGTCCTGCCAGGTCCGCTCGACCGCTTCGTTCGGCTCGTACTTCGCCGTAGGGTCCCGGTCCAGCACCGCCGCCGGTATGCCGAAGCCGCGCCGCGCGAGATAGCGCAGCACCTCGTCGTACAGGCTCGGTTCGGCGATCGCCTTCTCCAGCTCCGCGAGTTCGCGCGGCGCGCCCCGGTGCGGTACGAGCATGGAGGCGGACTTCTCGCCGAGCAGGAATTCGAGCCGCCGGTACATCGCCGACTGGAAGCCGGAACCCTCGCCGAGCGCCGCCCGGTAGGAGTTGAACTCGCCGGGGGTCAGGTGCGCGAGCGGCTTCCAGGACGCGTTGAGCGATTCGAGCTCGTACGTGGAGCGCTTCAGCGCGGCCAGCGCGCCCGGCAGGTCGTCCTCGCGCAGCGACTGGGCCGCGGTCCGCCATTCATGGACGAGGACGGTGAACCACAACTCCATGACCTGGGTGGTGACGAGGAAGACCATCTCGCCGGGGTCGTCGGAGAGCGGCTGCTGGAGGTGGGTGAGGACGGACGCGTGCACGTAGTCCTCGTAAGGGGTGGTGCTCTCGGCGCCGATGCTGAGGTCGGGATCAAGACGCGCGGCTGGGTCCTCCGGCGCGTAAGGGGACACTTCGGTTTCGCGTGACATCGCTGTCCCTTCAGTACTGCTGCCGGGTAGCGGTCCGCCCCTTTCCCGTCGGCATCGGAGCCCCGGTCCCCTCGCGGCCCGGCTCAGCGGGCCTCAGCGCATCATGCGTCGCCTCGCGGGATACGGCAAGAGGGGGCCGCGGCGGTGCGCCGGGCGCCCGTGGTCACGGGCTGCCCGGCGCGTCGCCGTCACGCCGCGGTCCGCGTCAGCCCAGCGTGTCGGCGGCCGTCGGGGACGAGTCGCGCAGGAACGACGAGCAGCGCTCGTACTCCTCCTGCTCGCCGATCGACTGCGCGGCCCGCGCCAGGGCGTGCAGGGCGCGCAGGAAGCCGCGGTTGGGCTCGTGCTCGAACGGCACCGGGCCGTGGCCCTTCCAGCCGGCGCGGCGCAGTGCGTCGAGCCCGCGGTGGTAGCCGGTACGTGCGTACGCGTAGGACTCGACGACCCGGCCGCCCTCGAACGCCTCGTCGGCGAGCTGCGCCCACGCGAGCGAGGAGTACGGGTACTTCGCGGCGACCTCGGAGGAGGCCGCGCCGGAGGCGAGCAGCTCGCGCGGTTCGGGGTCGTCGGGCAGATGGGTCGGGGGCGGTCCCCCGAGCAGGTTCTCGTGAATGGACATGGGCTCCAGTCTGCCTGGTGCGGGCGGCCGAGGGGCCGTTGCGGGTGATGTCCGTACGAGAGAGCGGGCCGGCGCGCGCCCGTCATCGTTTTCCCGCTCCCGCACCCCGCCGTCAGCCGGATGCGGAGCCGGGGCCGGTCGCGTACGGAGGCGTACGAAACCGGGACCGCTCGCGTACGGAGCCGGGGTCAGTCGCGTGCCGATCCGTGGTCAGTCGCCTGCCGATCCGGGGTCGAGCGGCGGGGCGGTCACCCCGCAGTGGTAGGCGCACTCCGGGTGGCATATCCGGGGCTCGGCAGGCGCCGGCTCACCGGCCTCCGCCACTCCCACTCCCCCGCCCCCGCTCTCGCTATCGGCGCCGCCAGGCTCCTTGCGCACCGCGAACCAGCCGATCAGCGCCGCCACCACCAGCGCCCCCGCGCACATCGGCATCGCCCGCCGGAAGGTGGCCCCGAACTGCCCGGCATCCCGGTACGCGTCCGGGCCCATGCCCGCCAGCAGCGGCAGTGCCGCCACCGCGACGAGCCCCGCTGCCCGCGCCGCCGCGTTGTTGACCCCGCTGGCCAGCCCGGCCCGGCCGACGTCGACGGAGGCGAGCACGGTCGCGGTGAGCGGGGCGACGAGGACGACCATGCCCAGGCCCAGCACGATCAGCGCGGGCAGCACGTCCCGCCAGTACCCGGCTCCGGGCGTCACCCGCGTCATCAGCAGCATCCCGGCGGCGCACAGCAGCGGTCCGACGGTGAGCGGTACGCGCGGTCCGATGCGCTGGCCCAGCTCGCCGGAGCGGGCGGACAGCAGGAGCATCAGGACGGTCGTCGGCAGCAGGGCGGTCCCGGCTGCGAGCGCCGAGTAGCCCGCCACGACCTGGAGTTGGAGCACGGAGAGGAAGAAGAAGCCGCCGAACGCCGCGTAGACGCAGACGGTCACCGCGTTGACGGCCGTGAACTGGTGCGAGGAGAAGATGGTCAGCGGCAGCATCGGCTCGGCCCGCCGCCGCTCGACGTACCCGAAGGCCGTGCCCAGCAGCACCCCGGCGACCGCCGGGCCGATCACCCAGGGCGACGCGCCCTTGTCGGGCGCGGCGATCAGGGCGTACGTGACCGCGCCCAGCGCGAGCGCCCCCAGGACCGCGCCCAGCACGTCGAACCGGCCTCGCGCCCGCGGGTCCCGGGTCTCCGGTACGTGCCGAAGGGCGACCGGCACGCAGACGGCGGCCAGCGGCAGGTTGATCAGGAACACCCAGCGCCAGCCGGGCCCGTCGACCAGCCAGCCGCCCACGAACGGCCCGATCGCCGAGGCCACGCCGCCCAACCCCGACCAGGCGCCCACGCCCCTGGCCCGGTCGTCGGGGTGGAAGGTGGCCTGGATGAGGGCGAGCGAGCCGGGGGTGAGCAGGGCGCCGCCGATGCCTTGCAGCGCGCGGGCGGCGATCAGCACCCCGGCGTTGGGCGCGAGGCCGCACAGCAGCGAGGCCAGCGCGAACCACACCACCCCGACGACGAACACCCGGCGCCGCCCGAACCGGTCGCCCAGCGCCCCGCCCAGCAGGATCAGCCCGGCGAGCGTGAGCATGTAGGCGTTGACGGTCCACTGGAGCACCGCCAGATCGGCGTTGAGATCGGCTCCGATACGGGGCAGCGCCACATTGACGACGGTGCTGTCCAGCATCGCCATCCCGGACCCGAGCACCGCGGTGAGCAGCACCCAGCGCCCTGCGGGCGTGCCGACCCGTACCGCGCCGGGCCCTTCGGCGGCGGGGCCTTCGGCGGCTGGCCCTTCCGGCCCGGTGACGGCCGCCGGCCGCGGGGCGGACTCCTTCGGGGGCTCCCTCGGGGAATCGCTCATACCCGGATCATCCTCGCGCGGGCCGGACCGGGCCAGCGTAAGGACCGGGTCCGGGGGCCCGTACGACGAAAGGACCCATACGACGACAGAGCCCGGCCCGGAGCCCGTACGGCAAAAGGACCCGGCACCCCGCTCGGTGAGCCGGGGCCGGGCCCTTGGGCCGGACTGCGCGCGTACGGACGTACGCGAGCGCGCTACTTCAGCTTGGTGCCGGTCGAGCGCAGGTGGGAGCAGGCCTCGGTGACGCGCGCGGCCATGCCGGCCTCGGCCGCCTTGCCCCAGGTGCGCGGGTCGTAGGTCTTCTTGTTGCCCACCTCGCCGTCGACCTTCAGGACGCCGTCGTAGTTGCGGAACATGTGGTCCGCGACCGGGCGGGTGAAGGCGTACTGCGTGTCGGTGTCGAGGTTCATCTTGACGACGCCGTTCTCCAGCGCGGTACGGATCTCGTCCTCCGAGGAGCCGGAGCCGCCGTGGAAGACGAAGTCGAACGGGTCGGTCTTGCCGTACTTCGCGGCGATGCCGTCCTGGAGGTCGCGGAGCAGCTCGGGGCGGAGCACGACGTTGCCCGGCTTATAGACGCCGTGCACATTGCCGAAGGAGGCGGCCAGCAGGTAGCGGCCCTTCTCACCCAGGCCGAGGGCCTCGGCGGTCCGCTCGACGTCGGAGACGGTGGTGTAGAGCGAGTCGTTGATCTCGTGGGAGACGCCGTCCTCCTCGCCGCCGGTCGGGGTGATCTCGACCTCAAGGATGATCTTCGCCTTGACGGCGGCGGCGAGCAGCTCCTGGCCGATGGCGAGGTTGTCGTCGAGGTTCTCCGCGGAGCCATCCCACATGTGCGACTGGAACAGCGGGTTCTGACCGGCGGAGACGCGCTCCTGGGAGACGGCCAGCAGCGGACGGACGTACGCGTCGAGCTTGTCCTTCGGGCAGTGGTCGGTGTGCAGCGCGATGTTGACCGGGTACTTCTTGGCCACGACGTGCGCGAACTCGGCGAGCGCGACCGCGCCCGAGACCATGTCCTTGTTGTACTGGCCGCCGAGGAACTCCGCGCCACCCGTGGAGATCTGGATGATGCCGTCGCTCTCCGCCTCGGCGAAGCCGCGCAGCGCGGCGTGCAGAGTCTGCGTCGAGGTCACGTTGATGGCCGGGTAGGCGAACTTGCCTGCCTTCGCCCGGTCGAGCATCTCGTTGTAGACCTCGGGGGTTGCGATGGGCATCTGTCCGCTCCTTGTGATGTGCGGGTGTGGGTTTGTGGCCCTGACCGTGTGCTGGGAATCCAGGGGGGCGACATCCTCGTCTGGGCCCATCTTTCCAGACTCGGCCAATTGCTCCACACGGCGGACACTCCGGGCACGCGAAAGGGGCGGGGCGTTTCACGTGAAACGCCCCGCCCCTTCAAGAAGCCCCAGGTCAGCGCCTGGTACCCGGTCAGCCCAGGTCGAGATCGCCCAGAGAGTATCCCGTCAGGTACCGCAACCCGGCGTCCTCGATGGCCGACGCGGCGCCGCGGTCGACGATCGTCGCGACGGCGACGACCTCCGCGCCCGCCTCGCGAGCCGCTTCGACGGCCGTCAGCGGGGACCCGCCGGTGGTGGAGGTGTCCTCGACCACCAGCACCCGGCGGCCCTTGATGTCCGGTCCCTCAATGCGGCGCTGCATGCCGTGCGTCTTCTGCGCCTTGCGCACCACGAAGGCGTCCAGCTTGCGGCCGCGCGCGGCGGCCGCGTGCAGCATCGAGGCGGCCACCGGGTCGGCGCCGAGGGTGAGCCCGCCGACCGCGTCGAAGTCGAGGTCGGCCGTCAGGTCCAGCATGAGCCGGCCGACCAGCGGGGCGGCCTCGGCGTCCAGGGTGATCCGGCGCAGGTCGATGTAGTAGTCGGCCTCCAGCCCGGACGAGAGGGTCACCTTGCCGTGGACCACGGCCTTGTCCTTGATCTGCCGCAGCAGGTCGTCACGCACGTCGCTCATACCGATGAGCTTACGGTCATGCGGTTGGCGCTCGCGCGCGCCCGCCGGAAGCCGGGACGGTCCCCGTACGGACGCCGGACGCCGGACGGCGCGTGGGCCGCGCGCCCGCCGGACGCTCGTACTGGCCGTACCGGCCGTACTGTCCGTACCGGCTGCCGGATGGCGCACGGCGGGCCCGCGCCGCCTGCTGGACGCTCGTCGACTCCCTCAGGACAGCGTCCGCCAGCTCCACGTCGTGGAGATCTCCAGCGGGTCGATCGGAGTGACCAGGCGCGGCAGGCTGTTCAGGCCGTTCGGCGGCCCGGACTGCGGCTCGACGCAGATGGCCTCCTGCTGCTCGTCGTAGACGACGACCCACTCGGCGCGGCTGGTCACCTTCAGCTCCAGCTGCCCCGGCCAGGTGAGCGTGACATCGACGCCGTCGGCCATCCCGAAGCAGTCGTCCCAGGGGCCGGGCAGCGGGTCGATCCGGCGCCCGGTCGGCAGATGGTCGTCCCCGCGCTCCTCCTGCCAGTCGGCCGCGAAGTCGATCCGGGCGTCCTCGCCGCCCAGGTTCCGCAGGAACCAGGGGTGCCAGCCGGCCTGCGCCGGGAACGAGTCACCGGCCGCCTCGACGCTCATGGTCAGCGTCACCGCGTTCGCCGCCAGCTCGACCAGCTGGGTGACCCGGCCCGGATAGGGCCAGGGCTCGGCGAGCTCGTAGGTGAAGGCGGCGGTGGACTCGTCCGTACGGACCGTGCGCCAGGCGGTGTCCCGGCCCGTGCCGTGAATCGCGTGCGGCGGGGAGTTGACCGGCAGCTGATGGCGCTCATCGCCGTTGCGGAACCGGCCCAGCTCCGTCCGGCCGCACCACGGCACCATCGGGAACGAGCCGTACTTCGCGCCCTGCCGCAGCACCTCCGTCCCCTCGATGCGGAGGCTGCCGACGCGGCAGCCGTTCTCGGGCAGCACCGTCAATTCGGCACCGCCCGCCGCCAGTCGTACGCCATGCGCCTCCGGCGCGGTCTCCGTGGTGTTATGGGTGCTCACCCCTCGACCCTAGGCCCTGGGCCGGTGCCCCGGCGCGGCAGCCGTCGGCCACCGCGCCGTCGCCGGACGGACGCACCTGCGGCTGAGTGCCCCACCGGAAGTCCGGTACGCCGCCTGCGGGCGCATCGTGGCTGATCGCGCAGTTCCCCGCGCCCCTTGACCGAGCCTGCTCAGCACCCACGCGGGTGCCCGCACGGCCAGCCGCGAAGACACCCCCGGCCGATCCCCCACCGCAAGGCCAGCACGCCGCCTGCGGGCGCATCGTGGCTGATCGCGCAGTTCCCCGCGCCCCTAAACAGCACCGGCGAACGCCCCGGACTTCACCGAACCCGCCCAGTGACTACGCGGACATTCGCGGCCGAGCGCCCCACCACAAGGCCAGCACGCCACCCGCAGGCGCACCGTCGCTGATCGCGCAGTTCCCCGCGCCCCTAAACAGCTCCGGCGAACCGCCCCGGACTTCACCGAACCCGACTGCGGGCGCACCGTGGCTGGCCGCGCGGTACCTCGCGCCCCTCCACTGGGCCCGCCCAATGGCTACGCGGACATCCGCCCCGGCAGGGCTCGGCGGCGGCTGGTGTTCGTGTCGGTTACTTCCGGCGGCGGAGTACGCGGCCTACGACGACGGCGGAGGCGAGGACTACGGCTGCGGCGGGGGCGGCCCAGCGGAGGGTGGCTGTGGAGGCTAGGGCTTCGGGGGCGGGGACGGGGGCGTAGCGGCCGCGTGGCGGCGCGTGGTCGACCTCTTCCGCGCTGCGGCCGATCATCGTGCGGCGCGCGTGCGCGGCCTCGGCCGGCGGCTCGCCGGGCGCGGGAACGGCGACGGAGGCGACGATGCTCTCGTCCTCGTCGTCCCCGAGCGGGTCGTTCGGCTCCAGGACGTCATCGGCGTCATCGACATCGTCCGCGGCCTCCGCGTCGAGCGAAGGCGGCGGGATCTCCGTCTCGAAGACACTCGACTTCGGCTTCCGGGGCACAGCACCGGCATCGCCATCTGAGTCACCGGAACCGTCCCCGGCCGCCGCCCCGGCGGCCTCGGCGGCTTCAGTCAAGCCGGCGGAGAACGCGTCGCCCCACCGATCCAGCAGCCGCCTGGCCGCAGTCTCGGCCGTCTTGGGGTCGATGTCCGCGAGCCTTCCGCCGCTGCGCACCGTTCCCGCGCACCGCAGCAGCGTGCCGCCGGGCGCCGACACGGGGGTGAGCGTCAGCGTGAGCGAGACCTCGCCGGAGCCGCGCGCCTCCGTGCCCTCGCAGGTGATCTCGTACGAGCCGGAGTGCTCGGCGAGGCGCAGGGTGCCGCGGTAGGTGATGGTGGAGCCGCCGATCCGCAGGCGCAGCCGCCCGGCGAGCGGGCCGCCCGACGCCTCGTCGGCGTCCTGCTGGAAACCCGGCAGACAGCCCGCGACCCGCGCCGGGTCCGAGAGCGCCTGCCGGACGGCCTCGGTGGAAAACGGAACGAACACCTCATGCTCCATAGCCACCGAGCCTACCCACCATGACTCTTTCGAGTGCCCCGCCCGACGGAACTTTCCCGCCACGCGCAGCCGACGGCGTACACCGGGCCACCGGCGCGGAGCGGCTGCGACGCCGGTACGAGCCGGTACGAGTCGGCACGAGCCATGCCGGTAAGGGCCGACACCGGCCGGACGGGCGGTCGAGCCTCCGGCCGGACATTCGGTCAGCCGGTCAAACGGTCAGTCGGCGACCGTGAAGCGCTCGCCGGTGTGCTGCGGCTTCTCGGCCTCGTCGACGAGCGCGACCGCGTAGTCCTCGGCGGAGATCCGGCTGTTGCCGCCGGCGTCGACGACCAGGTCGTCGAGCGCGGTGCGGTACGTACCGGTGCGCTCGCCCGGCTCGATCGTCGCGGCGGGGCTGACATTCGTCCAGCGCACGTCGCCGACGGTCCGGTAGAAGTCCAGCGCGTCGCCGTGGGCGTGCATGATCTGGAGCAGGAACTCCGGCAGCCCCTCCGCGTCCCAGACCTGCTTGCCGTCCGGGGTGCGCAGGGAGCCCGCGCCGCCGACCGTGATCAGCCGCGGTGCGGCGTCGCCGAGCGTCCGCAGGCCGGCGACCAGCGCCTTCGCGGCGGGCTCGATGGTCGCGAGGTGGCCGGGGCCGTCGCCGCCGCCGACCGCGCTGATCACCACGTCCTGACCGGCGGACACGGCGGCGACCGACGCTGGGTCGAGGACGTCGCCCGTGGTGACGGTGAGCCGCTCGTGCGTCTCGGTGATCTTCGCGGGGTCGCGGACGACGGCGGTGACCTGGTGGCCCCGGTCCAGCGCCTCGCGCAGGACGCGGCTGCCGATGGTGCCGTTGGCTCCGAAGAGAGCGATCTTGGCCATGAGGGTTTCTCCTAAGCGGTTAAGCGGTGTTGAGAGTTCGGGGGTTTCGAGGTTGTGCCGTTGCGAGCGGTGTCAGTGCTGGTCGAGGGCGCGGGTGAGGTCCTGTGCGGAGGACATCGGCCCGCCGATCCGCCGCACTCCGCGGGGGGTGTGGAGCAGCAGCGTCGGGAAGCCCTCGACGCCGAGCCGGCGGACCTGCCGGAACTCCTCCTCCACGGACCGCCGCGTCGCCGGGTCCGCGTAGGCGGCGGCAGCCGCCCCGGCGTCCAGGCCGAGGGCGGTGGCCACGCCGGCCAGGGTGTCCGGTTCGGACAGCGCGAGCCCGTCGCGGTACCAGGCGGCCTGTAGAGCGCCCGCGATCTCCAGTGTCCGCTCGGGCGTCTGCTGCCGCAGCGCGGCGAGCGCGGTGGCGGCGTCGGCGGAGTCCAGCACGGCGGTGCCCCGGGCGAACGCCTCGGCGTAACCGTCACCGAAGACCGCGCCGGTCAGTTCGGCGATCCGCGCGTCCGCCTCGGGGATGTACGGATACGCGGACACCGGCTGCGCCCGGGGCCCGGTGAAGAGCCCGCCGCTGAGTACGCGCAGCTCGATCCGTTCGGCGTTGGCGGCGGCGAATTCGCGGATGACGGGGCCGAATCCGTAACACCAGCCGCAGTAGGCGTCGAAGGCGTACGTGAGCTTCGCGCGTTCCATGGCTTCCTCTCTTCGGGTCGTCTTCCCGGACATTCCTTGTCCGTTACGACCACGCTACGAGGGCCGCGCCCCGCCAACCAGGTACGGTTGCGACCAGCCATGGTAAAAAAGCGACACGAAGAGCCCGACCCAAAAAGCGCAGCCAACAGCGCCACCGAAGTCGGCACGCCCGAAGCCGCCGGACAAGGCGACATCGTCGACCTCGCCTACCAGGCCCCGCCCGGCACCCCCGCCGGCCTGGAGGTCATGACCTTCGCCGAGTTGCGCGCCCGCGCCCCCGAAGGGCTGCTGCGCAGGCCCCAGCGGCTCGACTTCCACCAGCTCCTCATCGTGCGGTCCGGCTCGGCCGCGCACACCGTGGACTTCACCGGCTACGCGCTCGCCCCCGGCTCCGTCCTGTGGGTGCGCCCCGGCCAGGTGCAGAGCTTCGACGAGACGAGCAGCGGCGAAATCAACCGCGGAATCACCCGCGAAACCAACAGCGAAGACGACACCGACACCGGCACCGTCACCGTCAACGGCTACGTAGTCCTCGCCCAGCCCGGCTTCCTGCCGTCCGGCACCGCCGCCGCGGCCAAGGCCGAGGACCCCTTCCGCCCCGTCCTGTGGCAGCCCGTGGGCCCGGACCTCGCGGCGGTGAACCGGGCCGTGGATCACCTGGCCGCCGAGTTCGGCTGCGGCCGGGGCCTGCCCGCCGAGGTGCACACCGAAGTGCTGCGGCACCTGTTCACCGTGCTCGTCCTGCGTCTCGCGCATCTGACGGCCCCGGTGGGCAGCAGCGTCCCCGCGCCGAGCGAGACGTTCGAGCGCTTCCGAGCCGCCGTGGAGCGGGAGTTCGCGACCAGCCACCGCGTCGCCGATTACGCGCGCGCCCTCGGCTACTCCCCGCGCACTCTCTCCCGTGCCTCCCTCGCGGCGGCCGGGGTGGGCGCCAAGGAGTTCATCGACTGCCGAGTGGTGCTGGAGGCCAAGCGGCTCCTCGCCCACAGCGAACTGCCGGCCGCCCGCATCGCCGACCGCCTCGGATTCGACGACGCGGCCAACTTCTCCAAGTTCTTCCTGCACCGCACGGGGCTGTCCCCCGGCGCGTTCCGCGCCTCTCTCAAACCGGCCCCGGCCGCCGGCTGACGCTCACACCGGCCCCCACACCCGCTGACGACTGACGACTGAAGACACGCGAACGGCGCCCACCACGAGAAGCGGTGAGCGCCGCGGGAATGCGATGCGACGTCAGAAGCCGACGCCCTCAGGCACGGCTCGGCCGTTCGTCAGGAGTTGACGCAGGTGTTGCCGTAGGCCGGGTTGAGCAGGCCGACGACGTCGATGCTGTTGCCGCAGACGTTGAGCGGCACGTGGACCGGGACCTGCACCAGGTTGCCGGACAGCACGCCGGGCGAACCGATGGCCGCGCCCTTGGCGTAGGCGCCGTCGTGGTGGTGGTCGTGGGCCGAGGCCCCGCCCGCGGCGCCCACCATGGTGGCGGCCGCGGCGATAGTCAGGACAGCGGCCTTGGCGATACGCGACATGACACTGATTCCTTACGTAGCCGTACGAGGAGAAGGCGAGCCGTTCTCCTGCCGGAGAACTGGCGAAACCCGATACGACCAACTTTCTGTACGGGCGCGGCGGATCGACGCGCACGCAAACGAGTGACCTCTGCACATCAGTTCAACTGACAATGCGCCAAACAGATAAGCCGACAGAGCGGCGAATCAGCGGATCAGCGGGCAGGGCGGCCACGAGACCGCCCGACAGCCCGGCCCGCGCCGCCCGTCAGTCCACGCTCACCTCGGAACGGCCAGCCGCACCGCCACCCTCGTACGCGTCGCGACGAGCCGCCCCTCCTGCGGATAGGCGTGCCACGTACGCCAGCTGACCTGGCCTTCGTGGCGCTGGGCGAGCATCGCGGTGAAGGCGTGCGGGCTGCCGGGGAACGTGCCGGCGAGCCCGTGCGGATGGTCGGCGACCAGCGCCAGCAGTTCCTGGGCGCGCCCCGCGAAGGAGCCGCGCGACAACGTCTCGACGCGCGCCGCGAATTCGTACTCCCAGTCGCCCACGCGCTTCGCCACCCCCAGCGGCAGGGGGGTGCTGCTGCCGGGCAGGCAGGCCACGGTCTCCGAGCAGCTTCCTTCCTCGCCGTCGAGAAGCACCTGGTGGGAGGCGCCGAGCAAACGCAACTGGACGGTAGCACCGCCCAGTTGGAGGTCGAGGTCGGCCAGGGATGGCAGGGGGTCCTTACCCAGACACCACGCGAGGTCGGCGGCACGGGTATCGGTATAGGGGGTACTGAGGGTGGTGAGCATGGGTCGGCTCCGCAAGCACGCAGTGGAAGGTGGGCCGGCCCGCCCCGGAGGAGGACCAGGGTGTTCGAGTACGCCGGCTCGTGCCCACGTGGGGTCCGTGGGGTCCGAGGACTGTGATTCCGAGGACTTGTACTCTCTTCAAGCAGGGAATCATGAAATGCACGGCGCCCACAGCGTTTTTACCCATCTTCGCCGGGTTTCCATCCCCCCGAGGGCTGCCCAGCTCAACTGTTCAACACCTGAGCGCCCGGCGGACTTTGGGTCCGCCGGGCGCTCTGACGGCCGGTCCGCCGTCTCCGCGGCCGAAAGCCGCTATCGAAAGCCGCAACCGAAGGCCGTAATCGAAGGCCACGGCCGAAGGCCACGGCCGAAGGCCGCGGTCGAAAGCCACGGTCTACGCGGTCGGAATCGGCTGCCCCGTGTCAGCTGCTTCCGCAACCGCCCCCTCCGCCACAAGAGGAATGACCGCCCCCGCCGCACGACGAGTGGCTTCCCCCGCCGCATGAGTGGTGACCGCCTCCCCCGTGGTGGTGGCCGCCGTCCGACCCGCCTCCGTCCCCGGCCCACCAGCTGCTGCCCCCGGACGCAGTCCCCCCGCTGTACGTACGGCGGCGCGCCGCGCTCTTGCCGGGTGACCGGGTACGCCCGGCCAGGACTCCGACCAGCGTCAGCCCCGCGATCGCGATCAGAGCCGCGATGAAGATCGCCATCAGTGCCTCACTCCCTCCCACTTCGAAGCGAGTCCCCCCCGCTCCGTGCCTGCCGGGTTTGTGCCCGTACCCGCCTTACGGCAAAGCAGAGTTGAGCAAGACCAGAGGTTCACGGCGCGAGGTCATGACGACCCGTCAGGGAGCTGCGGCCACCAGCTGCTTCACGGCCGTACGCAGGGAGTCCTCGCGCTTGCAGAAGGAGAAGCGCACCAGATGGGACGGCGCGCCCTCGGTCACGTAGAAGGCGGCGGTCGGAATCGCCACCACCCCCGCGCGCTGCGGGAGTTCGCGGCAGAAGCGCACCCCGTCCCCGTGGCCCCACGGCCGTACGTCCGCCTGCACGAAGTAGCCGGCGTCCGCGCGGAACGGGCGCAGCCCGGCCTGCGCCAGGCCCTCGCCGAGCAGGTCGCGGTGGCGGCGCAGGGTGGAGCGCAGCCCGGCGGCCCACTCCTCCACCGAGCCGAGCGCCCGCGCCAGCGCCTCCTGGTACGGCGTGCCCGTGGCGTACGTGAGGAACTGCTTGGCCGCGCCGACCGCGCCGACGAGGCGGGCCGGGCCGCAGACCCAGCCGATCTTCCAGCCGGTGACGTTGAAGGTCTTGCCCGCCGAGGAGATCGCGAGGGTCCGCTCCCGCATGCCGGGCAGCGACGCGAGCGGCTGGTGGCGGGCGCCGTCGTCGTACACGAGGTGCTCGTACACCTCGTCCGTGACGGCGATCAGCTCGTGCTCGCGGCACACGTCGGCGACAGCCGCCAGCTCGGCCGCGGTGAACACCTTGCCCGTCGGGTTGTGCGGGCTGTTCAGCAGCAGCACCCGGGTACGGGGCGTCACGGCGGCCCGCAGGGCGTCGACGTCGAGGACGAAGGCGTCCCCGTCGAGGGCCAGCGGAACGCCGACGAGCCGGGCGCCGGCCAGCCGGGCGTCCGCCGCGTACGCGTCGTAGCAGGGGTCGAAGGCGATGACCTCGTCCCCGGGGTCGCAGAGCGCGAGCAGGGCGGCGGCGAGCGCCTCGGTGGCGCCGGTGGTGACGAGCACCTCGCCCTGCGGCCGGTAGTCGAGCCCGTACCGCCGCAGCTGGTGCGCCGCGACGGCCTCGCGCAGCGCCGGCGCGCCGACGGCCGGCGGGTACTGGTTGCGGCCGTCGAGCACCGCCCTCGCCACGTCCTCCAGCAGCGCGCCGGGGCTGTCCAGCTCGGGCACGCCCTGCCCGAGGTTGACCGCGCCCGTGCTGCGGGCCAGTTCCGTCATCTCCGTGAAGACCGACGTGCCCATGGCCCGCACCCGCTCCGCGGGACTCCACTCCGCCGAGCCCACCGCGCCGCGCGCGCCGGCCTGCCCCCCCATGTCCATACGGTCCCGCTTTCCCGAGTCGTTCCCCAGTCCTGTCCCGCCCGGCATCCGGAGCCCGGCCCGCCGAGCGCTGCTGCCCTCACGATAGGCGGGCACGATCGGGGGCCGGGGCCACGTACGGCCCCGGGGCCGCGTACGGACCCGGGGCCGCGTACAGACCGGGGCCGCGTACAGACCGGGGCCGCGTACAGACCGGGGCCCAGTACGGACCGGGGCCGCGTACGGACCGGGGCCGCGTACGGACCGGGGACCGGGATCTCGTCCGTACGGACCGGGGCCGCGTACGAACCGGGGGCGTGGGCCCGGCCTGCCACGGCCCCGGCCGCGGACCACACACCGCCCCCGTTGTCACGCCGCCACGCGGCCCCCGCCGCCGAGCGGGTGCACGGGCCCTACGGACGGCCGTCAGCGGTCGCGTGCCCGGTGGCGGGCCCGCAGAGTCGGGGTGCCGGGCCCGGCCGCCAGGTGGAGGGGGCCGGCCCGTACTCGCAACCGCCCCCGCACCGGAGGTGAGCCGTGTCCGCCGACACCGCCATGCCCGTACGAGCCCCGGAACCGCAGCCGGCCGACGGCGCGGGAGCGTCCCGCAGGGGTGAGCGCGTCCGGGGCGCGCTGCGCCGGGCGGCCCCCGCGCTCGGCCTGTACGCCGCCGTGCGGCTGGCCGGGATGCTGACGATGGCGGCATGGGCCTGGTGGATCGGCAGACACCCGCGGACCACGCTCGGGCTGGCCTGGGACGGCACCTGGTACACCGGCATCGCCCGGAACGGATACGACTCGGTCCATCCGACCGCGGGCTGGGCGGGGCAGCACTTCAGCGACATGGCGTTCTTCCCGCTCTTCCCCGGCCTCATGCGCGGCGTGGCGACCGTGCTGCCGATCGGGCTGGTCAACGCCGGGCTGCTGGTCGCCTGGGGCTCGTCGGCGGCCGCGGCCTGGGGGCTGTACGCGGTCGGCGAGCGGCTGCACGGGCGCCGGGCGGGGACGCTGCTCGTCCTGCTGTGGGGGCTGCTGCCGCACGCGGTCATCGAGACGATGGCGTACACCGAGCCGCTGATGACGGCGCTCGCCGCCTGGTCGCTGTACGCGGTGCTGACCGGGCGCTGGGTGTGGGCCGGCGGCCTCTCCCTGCTCGCGGGCGTCTGCCGGCCCAACGGCATCGCGGTGGCGGCGGCCGTCTGCTGCGCGGCGGCGGTCCTGCTGTGGCGGGACGGCGGGGCCCGGCGCGACTGGCGGGTGTGGGCGGGGGCCGCGCTCTCGCCGGCGGGCTGGCTGGGGTACGTGGCCTGGGTCGGCGCCCGGCAGGGCAGTCCGCTCGGCTACTTCGAGGTGCAGCGCGGCTGGGGCTCGCGCTTCGACTTCGGCTATGACGCGCTGATGTTCATCCGCCATCTGGTGATCGGGCTGAGCCGGCTCGGGTACTACGTCACCTTCGCGGTGATCGTCGTGGCGCTGCTGGCGCTCGTCTTCCTCGCCCTCGACCGGCCGCCGCTGCCGGTGTTCGTCTACACGCTGGTGCTGGTCGTGATCGCGCTGGGCGGCTCCAAGTACTTCGCGTCCAAGCCGCGGTTCCTGCTGCCCGCGTTTCCGCTGCTGCTCCCGGCGGCGCTGGCGATGGCGAGAGCCCGGCCGCGCACCGTCGTCGTGACGGCGGGTGCGCTGGCCGGGCTCTCGTTCGGCTACGGGGCGTATCTGCTGCTGATCGCCCCCATGCCGATGTAGCCGGTCGGCTCGTACGGCCCGGAGCGAAGGTCGCTCAGGACTCCTCGTCGCCGGGCTTCGCCTCGCCGTCGCCGTCGCCGTCGATCTCGGCCTCCAGGCCGAGCTGCTCGACGAGCCACTTGTCGAACTCGATCGAGGCGCGCACCCAGCTGACCGTGGAGGACACGAAGTGCTCCAGGGAGACGCCCACGCCGATCAGCATCTGCGCCTCGCCGATGAGGCGGACGCTGCCGTCGTCGTTGGTGTGCGTGTAGACCTTCGGCCACAGGGTGCGGCGGTTCCAGTCGTCGATCGCTTCGAGGAGCTTGGGCTTCTCCTCGATGGCGTGCGCCCGGTCGTAGAAGGTGCGCACGGAGAAGACCTGCTGCTCCTCCTCGCCGCGGAACATGAAGTACGTGCGGAACTGCTCCCACGGCGCGGCGAGGTCGCCCTCGTCGTCGACGACGTACTTCAGCTCCATCTGCTCTAGGAGCTGCTTGACCAGGTCCTGGTCGGGGATTACGGGGCCTGCCGGACCCTCCTCCTGGGGTTCGGGCTGGCCCCCGAAATTCGGAATCGAGGACGGGTCGATGCTCACCGTGGTTTTCCCTTCGTACGGTTGCGGCCATCCTCCCCCACACCCGCCCCGTCCTGGCAAGCCCGGACGGGGCGGGTGGTTCGGGAAGGGACCGTTCAGGCCGCCGCGGTCGGGGCCGAGGTGACGGTGAGCCCGTCGGCGCCGGGCTCCCGGTCCACGCGGACCGTGTCGCCGTCGCGGATGTCCCCCGCCAGGATGGCGCGGGCCAGCTGGTCGCCGATGGCGGTCTGCACGAGGCGGCGCAGCGGGCGGGCGCCGTAGTTGAGGTCGACGGCGGTGTCGGCCTCGTCGGGGTCGTGGCCGAGGGTCGCCAGCCAGGTCAGGGCGGCGTCCGTGACCTCCAGGGTGAGCCGGCGGTCGGCGAGGCGGCGCTGGAGGTGGTCGATCTGGATGCGGGCGATGCGCTGGAGCTGGTCCGCGCCGAGCGCGTGGAAGACCACAAGGTCGTCCAGGCGGTTCAGGAACTCGGGCCGGAAGGAGGCCCGTACGGTCTCCAGCACCTTCTCCTTCTTCTGGTCCTCCTTGAGCAGCGGGTCGACCAGGAACATCGAGCCGAGGTTGGAGGTCAGGATGAGGATGGTGTTGCGGAAGTCGACGGTCCGTCCCTGGCCGTCCGTGAGCCGCCCGTCGTCGAGGACCTGGAGCAGGATGTCGAAGACCTCGTGGTGCGCCTTCTCCACCTCGTCCAGGAGCACGACGCTGTACGGGCGCCGCCGCACGGCCTCGGTGAGCTGGCCGCCCTCCTCGTATCCGACATAGCCGGGCGGGGCCCCGACCAGCCGGGCCACGCTGTGCTTCTCGCCGTACTCGCTCATGTCGATGCGGACCATGGCCCGCTCGTCGTCGAAGAGGAAGTCGGCGAGCGCCTTGGCCAGCTCGGTCTTGCCGACGCCGGTGGGGCCGAGGAAGAGGAACGAGCCGGTGGGCCGGTCGGGGTCGGCGATGCCGGCCCGGGTGCGGCGCACGGCGTCGGACACGGCCCGTACGGCCTCGGTCTGGCCGATCAGGCGCTTGCCGAGCTCGTCCTCCATGCGCAGCAGTTTCTGCGTCTCGCCCTCCAGCAGCCGGCCGGCCGGGATGCCGGTCCAGGAGGCGACGACGTCGGCGATGTCGTCGGGGCCGACCTCGTCCTTGACCATCGAGTCCTTGCCGGAGGCGGCGGCCTCCTGCTCGGCCTCGGCGGCCGCGGCCTCCTCCAGCTCGCGCTCCAGGCCGGGGATCTCGCCGTAGAGCAGCTTCGAGGCGGCGTCGAAGTCGCCGTCGCGCTGGGCGCGCTCGGCCTGGCCGCGCAGCTCGTCCAGCTTCTCCTTCAGCTCACCGACCCGGTTGAGGGACTGCTTCTCCTTCTCCCAGCGGGCGGTGAGGCCGCGCAGCTCCTCCTCCTTGTCGGCGAGGTCGCGGCGCAGCTTCTCCAGGCGCTGCTTGGAGGCGGCGTCGGACTCGGACTTGAGGGCCAGCTCCTCCATCTTGAGCCGGTCCACGGAGCGCTGGAGCTCGTCGATCTCCACGGGCGAGGAGTCGATCTCCATACGGAGCCGGGACGCGGCCTCGTCGACGAGGTCGATGGCCTTGTCGGGGAGGAAGCGGGAGGTGATGTAGCGGTCGGAGAGGGTCGCGGCGGCGACCAGGGCGGAGTCGGCGATCTGCACCTTGTGGTGCGCCTCGTAGCGTCCCTTGAGGCCGCGCAGGATGGCGATGGAGTCCTCGACGCTGGGCTCCGCGACCAGCACCTGCTGGAAGCGGCGCTCCAGGGCGGGGTCCTTCTCGATGCGCTCGCGGTACTCGTCCAGGGTGGTCGCGCCGACCATCCGCAGCTCGCCGCGGGCCAGCATGGGCTTGAGCATGTTGCCCGCGTCCATGGCGGAGTCGCCGCCGGCGCCCGCGCCGACGACGGTGTGCAGCTCGTCGATGAAGGTGATGATCTGGCCGTCGCTGGACTTGATCTCCGCGAGTACGGTCTTGAGCCGCTCCTCGAACTCGCCGCGGTACTTGGCGCCCGCGACCATCGCGCCGAGGTCCAGCGAGACCAGCCGCTTGTTCTTCAGCGACTCGGGAACGTCGCCCTTCACTATCCGCTGCGCCAGCCCCTCGACGACGGCGGTCTTGCCGACGCCGGGCTCGCCGATGAGGACGGGGTTGTTCTTGGTGCGCCGGGAGAGCACCTGCACGACGCGGCGGATCTCCTGGTCCCGGCCGATGACCGGGTCCAGCTTCCCCTCGCGCGCGGCGGCGGTGAAATCCGTGCCGAACTTCTCCAGCGCCTTGTACGTGCCCTCCGGGTCCGGATTGGTCACCCGCTGCCCGCCCCTCGCGGTCTCGAACGCGTCCAGCAGCTTCTTGGCGGACGCCCCCTGCTGGTCCAGCAGCTCCCCGGTCTGCCCGCCCTTCGCGGCGAGCCCGATGAGCAGGTGCTCGGTGGAGATGTACGCGTCGCCCAGCTCCTTCGCCCGCTGCGAGGCGTCGGCGATGGCGGCCAGCAGATCCCGGTTGGGCTGCGGCGGCGCGACGGTGGAGCCCTGCGCGCTGGGCAGCGCGGCCAGCTGCCGGTCGGCCCCGGTCCGCAGCACCACGGCATCGGCCTCGACGGCGGCCAGCAGGTCCAGGATGTTCTCGTTCTCCTGGCCGCTCAGGAGCGCGATGAGCAGATGCGCCGGCGTCATGTCCGCGTGCCCCGCGGACACGGCCCGGTCATTGGCGGCGCTCAGCGCCTCCCGGCTCTTGTTCGTCAGCTCGGCTTCCACGTCGGCGTACTCCTCCTCGTGCTCGGCTCACGCATACCGTCCTGCCTACTACAGCATGCAGTAAGTTGAGTCTATTCCACTCAACCTCAGGATTGGGCACCGCCCCGAACAGATCTACGTCTCTTACGAGTGAACCGGCCCGATGATCCCCCCGCCACCGCTGGCCGCGGGCGACGCTATCCGTCACCGACAAGGGGAGCAGCATGGCGACGACGACTCACGCGCCGATGACGGGCGGGCCTGCCCTCCTGGACTACTTCCTGGCCCTGGACATCTCCGAAGGATTCCGGGCCCAGTTCATCGGGGGCGAGATCGTCGTGTCACCCGTGCCCGACGGAGACCATGAGGACTGCCTCAGCACCCTCGACCAGCAGGTGCGGTGCCAGTCCACGACCGACATGGCCGGGTCCGGAACAAGGGGCTGAAGGTGCCCGGCGAAGGCTCGCACCCCAGCGACCACGTCATCCCCGACGCCACCTTCGCCCCACGTGACCGGCGTCTGTTCAGGGGCGCACCCTCCTGGATGCCCAGCGACGGCGTCGCCATGGTCGCCGAGGTGACCGCCGGCCAGCCCGACCGCGACCGTGTCGCCAAGCGCCGCTCCTACGCCCGCGCCGGCATCCCGCTCTACCTGCTCGTAGACCGCGAGAAGGCCACGACCGTCCTCTTCAGCGAGCCCGAGGACGGCGACTACGCCGAGACCCACCTGGTCCCGTTCGGCAAGCCCGTCCCCCTCCCCGCGCCGTTCTCCTTCGAACTGGACACGTCCGACTTCCTCTGACGTGCATCCGCATACCCTTCCCTCCATGGCCCACGACCTCCGCGACCCCGCCCCCGAGTACCTCGATTTCTGGCGGGAACGCCATGTCTGCACCCTCACCACGCCCCGCCCGCACGGCGGGCCGCACGTGGTGCCCGTGTGCGTGACGTACGACCACGAGGCGGGGATGGCCCGGATCATCACGCGCGGGGGCAGCGCCAAGGCCGCCAATGTGCGGGCGGCGGGCCCGGACGGGGCCATGGTCGCGGTGTGTCAGTTCGAGGGGAAGCGGTGGGCGACGCTGGAGGGGGTGGCGGTGGTGCGTACGGAGGCCGAGCGGGTCGCGGACGCCGTCGCCCGGCACAGCGAGCGGTACGGCCGTACGCCCGCGCCCAACCCCGAGCGGGTCGTCATCGAGATCACCGTGACCAGGGCGCTGGGGCGGGTCTGAGCCCACCCGCGCGTACGACGAAGGGGCCGGGGAGATTCTCCTCGGCCCCTTCGTCATCGGCACGTCACTCCGGGCGCTTCGGCCGCCAGACCACGAGCGCGCTGGTCTGCTGCACGTCCTGGTACGGGACCAGGTCGCGCCGGTACGAGGCGTGCACCTGCGCCTCGCGCTGCCGCATCGCCGCCGCCGCGCCGTCCACCGCCTGCGAGAGCTCGGCGACGCGCGCCTGGAGCGCGGCCACCTGGTTCTCCAGCTCGATGATCCGCTTGATCCCGGCGAGATTGATGCCCTCGTCCTGGCTGAGCTGCTGCACCGTGCGCAGCAGCTCGATGTCGCGCGCCGAGTAGCGCCGCCCTCGGCCGGGCGTACGGTCCGGGGAGACCAGGCCGAGCCGGTCGTACTGGCGGAGCGTCTGCGGATGGAGACCGGACAGCTGCGCCGCCACCGAGATCACGTACACCGGCGACTCTTCGGTCAACTGATAAGGATTCGACATAGGAGTGCGCCGGCTGCGCCCGCCTCGGCCGTCCATCTCAAGCTCCCTTCGCGGCCTGGAACAGCTCTGCCCGCGGGTCCTCGCCCGCGGTCGCCTCGCGATAGGACTCCAGCGTGTCCCGCGCCTTGTCGTCAAGGTGCCGGGGCACGGTGACCTCCACGGTGACCAGCAGGTCGCCGCGGGAGCCGTCCTTGCGCACCGCGCCCTTGCCGCGGGCGCGCATCGTACGGCCGTTGGGCGTGCCCGCCGGGATCTTCAGGGTGACCGCCGGGCCCCCCAGGGTGGGGACCTTCACCTCGCCGCCGAGCGCCGCCTCCGGGAAGGTGACGGGCACGGTGACGGTGAGGTTGTCGCCCTTGCGTCCGAAGACGGGGTGCGTGTCGACGTGCACGACCACGTACAGATCGCCGTTGGGACCGCCGCGCTCGCCCGGCGCGCCCTTGCCGCGCAGCCGGATGCGCTGCCCGTCCGAGACGCCCGCGGGGATGCGGACCTGCATGGTGCGCGACGACGTGGCGCGGCCGCTGCCCTTGCAGACGTCGCAGGGGTTCTCGGGGATCAGCCCGCGGCCCTTGCAGTCCGGGCACGGGTCGGTGAGCGAGAAGCCGCCGCCGGTGCCGCGGGAGACCTGGCCGGTGCCCACGCACGTCGGGCAGACGCGCGGGGTGCCGTTCTTGTCGCCCGTACCGGCGCACGCCTTGCACGCCGCCGACGACGACATCCGCAGCGGGACCGTGGCCCCGTCGACCGCCTCGGTGAAACTGAGCGTCACCTCGGACTCGATGTCCTGGCCGCGGCGCGGCTGGGTGCGGGTGCCCGTACCGGCGCCGCGGTTGAAGAGGCCGCCGAACACGTCTCCGAGGCCGCCGCCGAAGCCGCCGGCTCCGCCGCCGCTCTGCGGCCCGCCCTGGGCGCCTCCGAAGAGGTCGCCCAGGTCGAAGTTGAACGTTCCGCCACCGCCCTGGCCGCCGGGGCCGGGCCGGAAGCCGCCGTTGCCGAAGAGGGTGCGCGCCTCGTCGTACTCCTTGCGGCGCTTGGGGTCCGCCAGGACGTCGTTCGCCTCGGAGATCTCCTTGAAGCGGTCCTCCGCCTTGGCGTCGCCCTTGTTGGCGTCCGGGTGGAACTCGCGGGCGAGCTTCCGGTACGCCTTCTTGATCTCCGCTTCGGTGGCGTCCTTCGGGACGCCGAGGACCTTGTAGTAGTCCTTCTCGACGAAGTCCTTCGTGCTCATCCCCGACGTCCCTCCTCCCGGCCGCTGCCTTCTTGCCGCACGTCAGCCCTCTTTCGGGCCACCGCTCTCCTCATCAGCACCGTCCGCGTCGGCCGCACCCTCATCGGACTTGGCCTGCGCGCCGGGCTGCGGCTCGGCGACCGCGACCCGGGCCGGACGGATCGTACGCTCTCCGATCCGGTACCCGGGCTGGAGGATCGACACGCACGTGGTCTCGGTGACATCGGGCGCGTAACTGTGCATCAGGGCCTCGTGCACCAGCGGGTCGAAGGGCTCGCCCTCCTTGCCGAACTGCTGGAGACCCATCTTGGCCGCCACCGTCTCCAGCGACTCCGCGACGGACTTGAAGCCGCCGACGAGCTCGCCGTGTTCACGGGCCCGGCCGATGTCGTCGAGCACGGGAAGGAGCTCGCCCAGGAGGTTCGCCGTGGCGATCTCCTTGACGGCGGCCCGGTCCCGCTCCACGCGGCGACGGTAGTTCTGGTACTCCGCCTGCAGCCGCTGGAGGTCCGAGGTGCGCTCGTTGAGCGCCGTACGGGCCTGGTCCAGCTGTGCGGTCAGAGCGATGTCCTGCTGTGCGTCCCCGGCCGGGGCCGCCGGGTCCGCCTTCTCGGCGGACCCGGCGCCCTGCGCCGCATCGTCAGGGGCTGCGGCGTCGGAGGGGACGTCGGGCTTCTCCTCGAAGCCCGGGGTCTCCTCCGTCACGCCGCACCGTCCTTCTTGGGCTTCTCGTCGTCGACGATCTCGGCGTCGACGACGTCCTCGTCGGCGGACTTGGCCTGCTCGCCGCCGGGGGCAGCGCCCTCGGCGCCCGCACCGGCCGCGCCGGCGCCGTCCTGGGCGCCCGCGTACATGGCCTGGCCCAGCTTCTGGCTGACCGCGGCGACCTTCTCGGTCGACTCGCGGATCGCGGCCGAGTCCTCGCCCTTGAGCTTCTCCTTCAGGTCGGCCACGGCGGTCTCGACCTCGGTCTTGACGTCGCCCGGGACCTTGTCCTCGTTGTCCTTGAGGAACTTCTCCGTCTGGTAGACGAGCTGCTCGCCCTGGTTGCGGGACTCGGCGGCCTCGCGGCGCTTGTGGTCCTCCTCCGCGTACTGCTCGGCCTCCTGGCGCATGCGGTCGACCTCGTCCTTCGGCAGCGAGGAGCCACCGGTGACGGTCATCCGCTGCTCCTTGCCCGTGCCGAGGTCCTTCGCGGCCACGTGCATGATGCCGTTGGCGTCGATGTCGAAGGTGACCTCGACCTGCGGGACGCCGCGGGGGGCCGGCGGCAGACCGGTCAGCTCGAACATCCCGAGCTTCTTGTTGTACGCCGCGATCTCGCGCTCGCCCTGGTAGACCTGGATCTGCACGGACGGCTGGTTGTCCTCGGCCGTCGTGAAGATCTCGGACCGCTTGGTCGGGATCGTGGTGTTGCGCTCGATGAGCTTGGTCATGATGCCGCCCTTGGTCTCGATGCCCAGCGACAGCGGGGTGACATCGAGCAGCAGGACGTCCTTGACCTCGCCCTTGAGGACACCGGCCTGGAGGGCCGCGCCGATGGCGACGACCTCGTCCGGGTTGACGCCCTTGTTGGCGTCCTGGCCGCCGGTCAGCTCCTTGACGAGCTCCGCGACGGCGGGCATCCGGGTCGAGCCGCCGACGAGGACGACGTGGTCGATCTCGGACAGCGAGATGCCGGCGTCCTTGATGACGTTGTGGAACGGCGTCTTGCAGCGCTCCAGCAGGTCCGCGGTCAGCTGCTGGAACTGCGAGCGCGTGAGCTTCTCGTCCAGGTGCAGCGGGCCCTCGGCGGACGCCGTGATGTACGGGAGGTTGATCGTCGTCTCGGTGGACGAGGACAGCTCGATCTTCGCCTTCTCAGCGGCCTCGCGGAGGCGCTGGAGGGCCATCTTGTCCTTGGCCAGGTCGACGCCGTGACCGTTCTGGAACTGCTTGACCAGGTAGTCCACGACGCGCTGGTCCCAGTCGTCGCCACCGAGGTGGTTGTCGCCGTTGGTGGCCTTGACCTCCACCACACCGTCGCCGATCTCAAGGAGCGAGACGTCGAAGGTGCCGCCGCCGAGGTCGAAGACCAGAATGGTCTGGTCGTCCTTCTCCAGCCCGTAGGCGAGGGCGGCCGCGGTCGGCTCGTTGACAATACGCAGGACGTTGAGACCCGCGATCTCGCCGGCCTCCTTGGTGGCCTGGCGCTCGGAGTCGTTGAAGTACGCCGGGACGGTGATGACCGCGTCGACGACCTTCTCGCCGAGGTACGCCTCGGCGTCGCGCTTCAACTTCTGCAGGATGAAGGCGCTCATCTGCTGCGGGTTGAAGTCCTTGCCGTCGATGTTGATCTTCCAGTCGGTGCCCATGTGGCGCTTGACCGACCGGATGGTCCTGTCGACGTTGGTGACAGCCTGGCGCTTGGCGACCTCGCCGACGAGCACCTCGCCGTTCTTGGCGAAGGCGACGACGGACGGCGTGGTCCTGGCGCCCTCGGCGTTGGTGATGACGGTGGGCTCACCGCCTTCGAGAACACTGACGACGGAGTTCGTCGTACCCAGGTCGATGCCGACCGCACGTGCCATTTCGATCCTCCAGCTGACTTGAGTGGAACAGGCTCAAGAGTGCAACACCGATTCAAACCTGTCAACAGACCTGAGTCTGACGCACTCAACTTTTATACGGGCCTTATAGTCAGCGAGGGTGCCAGCGGGCCCCAAGTGCCCTTCGGGCGCCGGATGGAGGGTCACACGGAGGGCCGGGTGGAGGACCGGGAAGACGCAGGAGCAGCCACAGGAAGGGTCCACTGGGCGACACAGATCACCGGCCGGGCGGCTTCATGGTGCCGCTGATACTGGGTAACCTCAGCGCAGACCCAAAAAGTTACTGCTTAGTAATCCCGGTGGTCACCGGCAGTCCCCGGTGCTCCCCAGTAGTCCCCGCTATCCAGTAGTCCCCGCTCTCGCAGGCCCGAGGAGCCATCCCATGCAACTCGCCGCGATCATCGTGTCGCTGGTCCTCATCGTGGTGGGCGTCGCGCTGTTCGGCCGTGCCATCGCGCAGATCTACCGCTTCGTGAGGCTCGGCCAACCCGTACCCGCCGGCTCCCGGACCGACGACCCCAAGCAGCGCACCATCACCGTGGCCAAGGAATTCCTCGGCCACACCCGCATGAACCGCTGGGGCGTCGTCGGCGTGGCGCACTGGTTCGTGGCCGTGGGCTTCTTCTCGCTGCTCCTGACGATCGTCAACGCCATCGGCCAGCTCTTCAAGGCGGACTGGATCCTCCCGGTCATCGGCGACTGGGCCCCGTACAACGTCTTCGTCGAGTTCCTCGGCCTGATGACGACGCTCGGCATCCTGACCCTGATCGTCATCCGGCAGCTCAGCCGCCCCGGCGACGCGGGCCGCAAGTCCCGCTTCGCGGGCTCCAACTTCGGCCAGGCGTACTTCGTCGAGGCCGTCATCCTCATCGTCGGCGTCTGCATCCTGACGCTGCACGCCCTGGAGGGCGCCCAGCACCACGTGGACGGCTACGAAGCCTCGTTCTTCGCCACGTACCCGCTGGTCGCCGCCTTCAAGGGGATGAGCCTCGGGGCGCTGCAGAACCTCACCTACCTCTTCGCGATGATCAAGATCGCGACGTCCTTCATCTGGATGATCACGGTCGCGCTCAAGACCGACATGGGCGTGGCCTGGCACCGCTTCCTCGCCTTCCCCAACATCTGGTTCAAGCGCGAGGCGGACGGCGACGTCGCGCTCGGCGCGCTCCAGCCGATGGTCAGCGACGGCGTGCCGATCGACTTCGAGGACCCGGACGAGAACGCCCAGTTCGGCGTCTCGCAGATCGAGCACTTCTCCTGGAAGGGCATCCTCGACTTCTCCACCTGCACCGAGTGCGGCCGCTGCCAGTCGCAGTGCCCCGCCTGGAACACCGGCAAGCCGCTCTCCCCCAAGCTCCTGGTCATGGCGCTCCGCGACCACGCCCACGCCAAGGCCCCGTACCTGCTCGCGGGCGGCGGCAAGGACGAGGAGGGCAACGAGAAGGCGACCGCGGAACAGCTCGCGGACGTGCCCGCGGCGGCCCTCGCCGAGGCCGAACGCCCCCTGATCGGCACGCTGGAGGAGAACGGCGTCATCGACCCCGACGTCCTGTGGTCCTGCACCACGTGCGGGGCGTGCGTGGAGCAGTGCCCGGTCGACATCGAGCACATCGACCACATCGTCGACATGCGCCGCTACCAGGTGATGATCGAGAGCTCCTTCCCGTCCGAGGCGGGCACGATGCTCAAGAACCTGGAGAAGAAGGGCAACCCCTGGGGGCTCGCCAAGAAGCAGCGGCTGGCGTGGACCAAGGAGGTCGATTTCGACATCCCGGTCGTCGGCAAGGACGTCGAGGACCTCACCGAGGTCGATTACCTCTACTGGGTCGGCTGCGCGGGCGCCCTGGAGGACCGCGCCAAGAAGACGACGAAGGCGTTCGCCGAACTGCTCAACATCGCGGGCGTCAAGTTCGCCATCATGGGCGGCGACGAGGCGTGCACCGGCGACTCGGCGCGCCGGCTGGGCAACGAGTTCCTCTTCCAGCAGCTCGGTCAGCAGAACGTGGAAATGCTGAACATGGCCTTCGGCGAGGACGCCGAGGAAGGCGTGAAGGTCGAGAAGTCCAAGAAGAAGATCGTCGCGACCTGCCCGCACTGCTTCAACACGATCGCCAACGAGTACCCGCAGCTCGGCGGCGAGTACGAGGTCATCCACCACACCCAGCTGCTCCAGCACCTCGTGGACGAGGGCAAGCTCGTCCCGGTGACGCCGGTCGAGGGCCTGATCACGTACCACGACCCGTGCTACCTCGGCCGCCACAACAAGGTCTACACGCCGCCGCGCGAGATCATCGCCAAGGTGCCGGGCCTGCGCAACGAGGAGATGCACCGCCACAAGGAGCGCGGCTTCTGCTGCGGCGCGGGCGGCGCGCGCATGTGGATGGAAGAGCGCATCGGCAAGCGCGTCAACAACGAGCGCGTGGACGAGGCCCTCTCCCTCAACCCGGACATCGTCTCCACCGCCTGCCCCTTCTGCCTCGTCATGCTGACCGACTCGGTCAACGGCAAGAAGAACGACGGCAAGGCCAAGGAGTCCATCCAGGTCGTGGACGTCGCCCAACTGCTGCTGGAGTCGGTCAAGACCCCGGCGGACCCGGCGGACGAACCGGAGAAGACGGACGAGCCGGAGCCGGCGCCGGTGAAGTGACGTAAGTGACATAACGGAGCACGCGGGCGGTACGTGCGTACGTACGCCTCGACGGCCGGTCCTCGCACATGGCGGGGACCGGCCGTTGTCGTAGGCGGGTGCGACGATGTGCACGCACTGAGCCCACGCCCGACGGACGGAGTTCGGATCGTGAACTACGCCTACGCCAAGGCGCGCGCCGCCGCCGACGAACTCCTTCAGCACGCTCCCGATGCCGTACGGGGCATGGAGATCAGAGGCAGCCACCTGATCCTGATGATGCCCCGATCGGGCACCCATGAGCTGACGGCCTGGAAGCTGCGGCGCCAGCTGGACCAGCAGGTCGCGGACGGCCTGGCGGCCCATACGGGCGGAGGTGTGGAAGACGCCTCGCTCGGCATCCTGTGCAGCCCGGATCTCATCGTCCTTCCGGTGGCCGCGATGGACACGCCGGGCGGCTTCCGCCCTCGGGACCTGCTGCTGGCCGGGGAGATCGTCGCTCCTTCCGCGCACATCGACGAGTACGCGTGGAAGACGCGCGGCTACGGGGCCATGGGCGTCCCTCTGTACGTGGTGGTCGATCCGCGCGAGGGGACCGTCGCGGTCATGTCCGACCCGGGCGTCGGCGGCGACGGCCGGCACCGCTACCGGGCCCGCCACGACTACGCGTTCGGGGACAAGGCGGCTGTCGGGCCGTGGACGATCGATACGTCGGAACTGCCGCTGTACGGCCCCCGGCACGCCTCTTGACTTAAACCTTGGTTCAACTTTTAGCGTGGTCGTAACAGCTCATCGCGAACGAGCGCGAGACGCGCTCGGGTTGCTCCCGAGCCGACCGTGAAGGTGAAGCCTCATGACGACGCCCGTAGCCCCCGTAGCCGCCCCTTCGCCCGCCGACCCGGACGCAACGGACGAGGTTCTCGCCTCGCAGCCGATCGGGTACTGGAGCGGGGTCGCGCACCAAGCGGTCATCAAGCACCTCCGTGACGCGATGGCGCGACAGGGGATCACTCAGCCGCAGTGGTGGATCCTCAACCAGGTGGACAGCAGCCCGAACGGCCAGACGCGCGAGGAGCTGGCCGACCGGCTCGCGAGCGTCGCCGACGGTCCGTACGAGATCTCGCGCTCGGTGGATCTGCTCCTCCACCAGGAGTGGCTGGCCGCCGGCGAGGACGGCCGCTTCCGGCTCACCGACGCGGGCCGCGCCGCCAAGGCCCGTATCAAGCAGCTCGTCATAGACCTCCGCGCCGAGATGCACGACGGCATCAGCGACGAGGAGTACGTGGCCGCCCTCAAGGTCCTCCGCCGCATGATCCGCAATATGGGTGGTGTGGACGCGCTGCGTTGACGGGGCGCGCCCGGCGGGCTGTGGTCGCCGGGCGCGTCGTCTGCGGCGAGCTCTCAGGACGACCTCTCAGAGCGATGTCTCAGGGCGATATCTCAGGCAGCAGTGCAGTGTTTCTGCGCGTCCACGCGCACCTTGCGCCCGGTGAACTCCTCCACGATGGCGATGTTCTCCGGCGCGTAATTCGTCGCCGTGATCTTGTCGGCGTCCTTGCTGCCCAGCTTGCCGGTGTAGGGCGCGGACTTGTCCAGCCAGTAGGCCGTCCGCAGGAACTGCGTCAGGACCAGGTCGCGCAGCTTGGGCTCGGCCTTGATCTTGGCCCAGTAGTCGGGGTGCCGGTCCTTGGCGACGCGCAAGTAGAGCAGCAGGTAGCGCAGGTTGGTGGCGGCGATGTCGCGGGCGTTACTGGCGCCGACCCCCTTGATGTACTCCTGGAGCACCGTCACCGCGGGCAGCCCCGTCAGCCCGGCGTTCTGCTCCGCCAGCACCCCCTGGAGCAGGTACGAACCCTGCGTGCTGTCCCGCAGGTAGATGTCGTCCATGGAGGCGGAGAGCCTGTCCTTGATCAGCGGCAGGATCTCCTTGCGGGGGAAGCCGCCGTGCACCGGCACCGTCAGCGCCTGCTGTCCGCCGTTGATCCACGCCGCGATGCTGACGTCCCACTTGGTCCGGGACGGGTCGAGGTCCCACATGTGGGTCTCCTCGTGGATCGCCACCATCATCGACTCGGCGAACCCCTCGAAGCTCCGCTTGTTCACGAACTGGTCCCAGTACTTGTCCTTCGCCTGCGCGACCGCCAGCGCCTCCCCGCTGGGCCAGCGCCGCTTGTACACGGCCTGGAGAGTCCGCATCCAGTTCGAGGAGTTGAAGGCCGCCTTCAGGTCGCCGACGTCGGCGTTCGGCTGCGACGGTTCGCCGTAGCAGTAGGGCTCGGCGGAACCGGAACCGGAAGCGGGCGCGGGACCGGCCGACGCGGTTCCGGACACGGCCGCGGTGCCCGACCCGAGGGCCAGGACAAGACAGACGGTCAGCAGGCGGGGGGAGTGTCTACGGCTCACGAGGACCTCGTCTCGTAGCAACGCGTGGGGATGCGACCGGGCCGGGCGCCGCACCGCCCGCGGCCCATCGCCCACCGAACCTACTGCCCCGCACGCCCCACGCCCACTGCCATCACCCCATAGCATTCGGGCATCGCATAAACGGGCATCGCATCCGCGCATTGCATCCGGCGTCAGGTGGGCGGAGTCGACGGGCGTGTTCGACGGGCGTGTTCGACGCGGTCCCGCGTATGCCGGCCACGAACCAGGTGTGCTCGACTGCCAGTTCGTCCATGGGTACGAGCACGATGCCGACGGAGTCCGGCGTGCCCTCGGCCTCCGGCCGGACGACCCCGAGGACCGCCCATGCTCATCAACCCTCTGGCCGACGACGAACTGGGCCAACTGCACAACGCCCTGACCACGACCGCACCGAACCGACCACCCCGTCACCCGTCCCCCTCTACACCTCCGCCACAGCCTCCAACGGGCTGAGGGCAGCGGCCCGCCGGGCGGGCAGGGCGGACGCGACCGCGCCGACGGCGAGGGAGAGCAGGACCACGAGGGCGAGGGTGCCCCAGGGGAGGGCGAAGGAGTACTGCGGGATCGCGCCGTTGGCCAGCCCGCTGACCTTCCACGCCCCGAACAGCCCGCCGGCCAGCCCGAGCAGGGTGCCGAAGGCGGCGACGCAGACGGCCTCCAGGCGGATCATGCGCCGGACGCCGGAGCGGTCCATGCCGATGGCGCGCAGGACCCCGATCTCGCGGGTGCGCTCGGAGACCGACATGGCGAGGGTGTTGACCATGCCGAGCGCGGAGATCAGTACGCCGATGGCGAGCAGCCCGAACACCATGGTCATCAGTTCGCCGGCGACCCCGGCCTGCTCCCGGACGAGCTGGGCACGGCTTTGGACCTTCAGCAGCGGGCTGCCGCCCACGGCCGCGCGCAGGCGCTTCTCCAGGTCCTTGGAGACCGCGCCGTCGGCGGTGCGGACCAGGACGCGCTGCACGGAGTCGCGCAGGTAGCCGTGTTTCTGCACGTCGGCGCGGTAGCCGAGGACGTCCTCGGCGGTGGGGTTGTCCTGGTAGACGCCGACGACGGTGTAGAGCTCGTCCCGGTCGCCGGTTCCGGGACCGATGCTCGCCTTGACCTGCCGGCCGGTGGTGACGTGGTGGTCGCGGGCGAAGCTGCGGGAGACGGCGAGCTTGCCGGGTCCGAGGTCCTTGGCGGAGCCGCTCAGGTAGTGGAGCCCCATCACGTCGTCCACGGTCTTCGGGTCGACCCCGGAGACGCTCTTGACGTGGGGCCCGGCGGCGATGGTGGAGTCGGCCACGGCGGAGGCGGTCCGTACGCCGGGCACGTCGGCGACCCGCCGGACGGCGGCGGAGTCGACGGCGGTGGTGGTGGAGCGGGTGCTGATGACGTAGTCCGCGCTCAGTCCGGCGGCGGCCTGGGCGTCCAGGGCCTCGCTCGTGGACTGGTTCACGACGGCGAGGCCGGAGACCAGCGCCGTACTGATCATCAGGGCGACGGCGGTGGCGGCGGTACGGCGCGGATCGCGCAGCGTGTTCTCGCGGGCGAGATCGCCCACGGCGCCGAAGCGGGTGAGGAGCCGGCCGAAGACGCGGATCACCGGGCCGGCGAGCAGCGGGGCCAGCACGATCAGACCGGCCACGAGGATGCCGCAACCGAACATCGCGGTTTGCAGGTTGGCATCGGTGGCGCTCGTCGCGCCGCTCAGTGAGAACAGCAGCCCCACGCCCACGACGGCCAGGACCAGGCCGACCGCGCCGCGGACACGGGCGGCCACGGCGGACGGCGGCTGTTCGGCCGTACGCATCGCCTCGACGGGCGCGATCCGCGCCGCGCGGCGCGACGGCAGCCAGGCGGCGAGCACGGTGACGCCGACGCCCACGGCGAGCGAGGCGAGGACCGCGGTCGGGCCGATCACCAACGGCCCGCTGGGCAGCGGCTCGCCGGACGTCTCCAGTACGTGCGGCAGCACCGTGGCCACGCCCAGGCCCAGTACGAACCCGAGTACGGACGCGGCGACCCCGACCAGGGCCGCCTCGGCGAGGACCGAGCGGACCACCTGGCGGCGGGTGGCGCCGATCGCCCGCAGCAGTGCGATCTCGCGACCGCGGCGCGCCACGAGCATGGTGAAGGTGTTGACGATGAGGAACGTGCCGATGAACAGCGAGACGGCGGCGAAGAGCAGCGGAAGGCGCTCGTAGCTCTTCGTCTTGGTCCCGATGAAGAGGGACTGCTGGTCGGCCAGGCCGGCAGCGGTGGTGGCCTCGGCGCGGCCGGCCGGCAGCACGGCGGCGACCCGTTCGGACAGTTGGAACTGGTCGGTGCCCGGCGTGGCGGTCAGGTCCATCCCGCTGTAGCGCCCCGGCGCGGTGAACAGCTTCTGGGCGGTGGCCATGTCGAACAGCGCCAGGGTGGTGCCCCCGGCGTTCACCTTGCCGTCCTTGGTGGACACCAGCCCCACCAGGCGCGGCTTGAGGACCGGCCCGTCCACGGCGAGCGTGACGGTGTCGCCGAGGGAGTAGCCGCCGGCCGCCGCGGTCCCTCGGTCCAGCGCGACCTCCCCCCTGTCGCGCGGAGCGCGGCCCGCCGTCAACGGGTAGCGGCTGTCCTCGCCGTCCGGGCCCGGTACGTAGGCGGCCCCGGACCCGCCCGCCGGGCTGTCGCCGTGCATCGGCGTGCCGTCCTTGGCGGCCAGGGTGGCCGAACCGTCCGCCTCCGGGCGGACGGAGGCGACGCCGGGAACGGCGGACAGCTTCCGCGCCAGAGCGTCGTCCATAGCTCCGTACTCCTCGCCGACGGCGTCGCCCGGACGGAATTTCGGGATCACGCTCACGGCGATGTCCGCGTAGTTCTTGGACATGGAGGCGCGGTAGGCGGCGGTGGTGGAGTCGGCGAAGACCAGAGATCCGGAGATGAACGCGACACCGAGGCAGACCGCGAGCACGGTCATGATCAGACGGGCCTTGTGCGCGAGAACGTTGCGCAGGGCTGTTCGCAGCATGGTGGGCTTTCGATGTATGGGGAGACGCGCGGGAAGGCGTACGGGGAGTCGTACGAGGGGTCGTACGAGGATGGGGCGGGGAAGCGGCGTACGGGGGGGAGGAACGGCCGTACGGTCAGCGGGCGCGGTGGCCCTGGGCCTCGAACGCGAGCATCCGGTCGAGCACGGCGTCGGCGGTCGGCTCGTACAGCTCGTCCACCAGCCGGCCGTCGGCGAGGAAGACCACCCGGTCGGCGTGCGCGGCGGCGACCGGGTCGTGGGTCACCATCACCACCGTCTGCCCCAGTTCCCGCACCGAATCGCCCAGGAAGCCCAACACCTCGGCGCCGGAACGGGAGTCGAGGTTGCCGGTCGGCTCGTCGGCGAACACGATCTCCGGACGGGACACCAGCGCGCGGGCGACGGCGACGCGCTGCTGCTGGCCGCCGGAGAGCTGGGCCGGGCGGTGCGCGAGGCGTCCGGCGAGCCCCACGGTGGCGACGACGGTGTCCAGCCAGGCCGCGTCGGGCCGCCGGCCGGCGAGGCGCAGCGGGAGCGTCATGTTCTCCAGCGCGGTCAGGGTGGGCAGCAGGTTGAACCCCTGGAAGACGAAGCCGACCTTCTCCCGCCGCAGCTCGGTGAGTTGACGGTCGTTCAGCGAGGCCAGTTCCACATCGCCGATCCGGGCCGAACCCGAGGTCGCCGGGTCGAGGCCCGCCATGCAGTGCATCAGCGTCGATTTACCGGACCCGGACGGCCCCATGACCGCGGTGAACCGCGCCCGCGCGAACTCCACGGACACCGAGTCCAACGCGGTGACCTGGGTCTCGCCCTTCCCGTACGTCTTGGTCAGATCGGTGGCGCGGGCGGCCGATCCGGTGCCGTGGGCACCGGGAGAACCGGGAGAACCAGGAGCACCGGAAGCTCCGCGGGAAACGAACATCTGCGACATGAGGACTCCGCCTGGGGGCCTGGGGACGGCGGCCCGCGGCCGACGCGCGGGCTGGGGGGACGTACCCAGCCTCACGCCTCCAACCTGCGGAAAAGTCGTTCCGCAGGCGGTAGTTGAGCTCTGCCGAAGAGGAGAGTACGAGCCGCCCGCCCCTGCCTTTCGGCAGACCTCCGCCGACCCGTTCTCTGCCGTTGGTCGGGCCCGCGGCACTGCCGGGAGAGTGCCGGCCGAACGCGCCCCACACGCGCTCACGCCGCATAGTGCCGAACAGCCGGAGACCAGGGGACGGGATTGTCAGGGACACAGCCCGGCACGGTGCGCGAGGAGGGCCGCCTGCACCCGGCTCGTCGATCCGGTCTTCTCCAGGATCGCGCCCACGTGCGTCTTCACGGTCCCGATGCCGATGGCCAGCCGTTCCGCGACGTCCTGGTTGGACAGCCCCTCGCCGAGCATCGCCAGCACCTCCCGCTCGCGCCCGGTGAGCCGCGCGATCCGTTCGTCCCGCGCGGCCGGGTCGTCGGCGCGCGACGCGCCGCCGCGCAGCATCCGGGCGATCACCGACCCGGTGACCCCGGGCGAAAGCACCGCGTCGCCGGCCGCCGCGGCGCGGACCGCGCTGATCAGTTCCTGCGGCCCCTCGTCCTTGAGCAGGAACCCCGCGGCGCCGTCCCGCAGCGCCCGCAGCACGTTCTCCTCGTCGCCGAAGGTCGTCAGCATCACCACACGCGGCGCCGGGTCGAGCGCGAGCAGCGGCCGGATCGCGGCGAGCCCGTCGCAACCGGGCATCCGGATGTCCACCAGGGCGACGTCCGGGCGGTGCGCGGCGGCCTCCTCGACCGCCCGGTGCCCGTCGGCGGCCTCGGCGACCACGTCGATGCCGTCGGCGTGCCGCAGGATCAGCCGCACCCCGTGCCGGATCATCGCCTCGTCGTCGGCGAGCAGGACACGGATCGGTTGTACGGGCTCGGTCATCCGGACGGGCTCGGTCATCCGAACAGGTTCCGTCATCCGGACAGGCTCGGTCACGGGGTCTCCCAGGGCGAGGCGTCCCGTACGGACGGGACGGTGAAGCGGTCGATGGAGATGAGATGCGACGAGGCGTCGAAGCAGTACCGGGTGACGGCGAACTCGCCGGGCCGGGGGTCACGGCCGGCGGGCGGGTAGACGCAGCCCGCCGTACCGCTGGGTCGCGGCGGTTCGTGCCCGGTGGCCGCGGCGCGTTCGGCCGCGCTGTCGAAGACCCCCTTCAGCTCCTGGTACGACATCCCGAGGCGCGGCTTCGGAGGCGGGGTCAAATGCCTCGGCTGGCCGTACACCAAGGCGATCGCGAGCGCCATCAGCACCCACAGCCCCGCCGTCCCGAGGCCGAACGTCAGCACCCTGGCGGTGCGCGGCCCGCGCGACAGCGCCGCGGCGTCGTCGCTCGCGGCCGACACGGAAGCCCTCGCGCCGCCGCCCCCGAACTGGTTCCCGGCGGCTGCGTCGTCCGGTTCCGCCGGGATGGCCGCGATCACCTGGAACCCGCCGGACGGCAGCGCGTCGGCCTCGAAGGTGCCGCCGAGCAGTTCGACCCGCTCACGCAGGCCGGTCAGCCCGCGCCCCGTACCGGCCTCGGACGGTGCGCCGGACGGAGCGGGCGGCGCCCCATTGCGGACCGTCACCCGCACCGTCCGGTCGTCGTGCTCGACCCGCACGGCGACATGGGCGGCCGTCGCGTACCGATGTACGTTCGTCAGCGCCTCCCGCACCACCCGGTGCACCGCGCGCCGCACCCGCGCCGGGCATCCGTCGAGGTCAAGGCCGCTCCACTCCAGCCGTACGCCGATCCCGCCGTCCCGGGACTCCGCTACCAGCGCCTCGACGTCCGCCCGGGTGCCGGTCGCGTCGGTGAGCGCGTCCGGGCCCGTGTCCCGCCCGAGCGGGCCGAGCACCCCGAGCGCCTGCCGCAGTTCGCCCATCGCGTCCCGAGTGGCCCGCCGGACGAGCACGGCCTCCTCGCGCAGCTCCGGCGCGGCCCGGTCGAGGGCGAGTTCCAGGCCGCCGGCGTGCAGCGAGACGAGGCTGAGCCGGTGGCCCACCAGATCGTGCATCTCGGCGGCGATCCGGGCCCGCTCCTGGGTACGGGCCTCACTGTCCGCGAACCGGCGCGCCCGCTCGGCCTCGTCACCGCGTTCGCGCAGCGCCCGCAACAACCGCGCCTGCTGCCCGTACACCGTTCCGACCAGCCCCGGCACCACCACGGCCGTCGCCGCCAGCACCACCCCGAGCTCCAGCCCGTAGACGGCCGTCCCCGCACCGACCGAAGAGCCGGTCGCCAGCCCCGACGCCATGACCAGCAAGCTCGCGCCCCCGAGCCGCCGGGTCCGGTGGCGCGGCCGAACCGTGCCGAGCGCCACCGTGTACGCCGTCGCCGCCAGCACCGGACCGACCACGGGCGCCGCCCCGGCAAGAACGGCGAGCACGGCTAGTACGGCATCGGCCCCGCGCCGCCGCAACGGAAAGAGCCCCACCGCGACCCCGACCGCACCCACCTGAAACCAGACGTGCGGCAGATTCCACAGCCCCCGCGCAACCGCCAACAGCCACAACGCGGCAACCGCCACCCCGACCGTCTCCGCCACGCCCCGCCCCACGGCCCCCGGCGGAGGACGGACGGAACGGCGGAAACGGCTGGTAAGGGGCACGCCACCCAGTATCGAACGCTACGGGCACGCAAACATGGACCTCAGGACCGATCCGCCCCTCTGCCTTTCGGCAGAGCCGACCGTCCCTATGCGCGGTGGCCCGCCTGGCCTGCCTGGCCCGCCTTTACGGCCCGCAGCAGCGCGCGGAGGGCGGCCGGGGTGGCGGCGATGACGTCGCTGGGGGCGTCACTCTCACGGAGCCACACCATGCCGTCGACGGCAGCCAGTTCAAGGCAGTTGTCCCCGTCGTCGCCGCCCGAGAAGGAGGACTTCTGCCATTTCGCGGCCCTTGCCATTTCCTCGCTCCTCACAGCTCAGCCACCTCAGGCGAGGCGGCCTGACTCGCCGGCCTTTACGGTCCGCAGAAGCGCGCGAAGCGCAGCCGGAGTGACGGCAATGACGTCGCCGGGGGCGTCACTCTCACGGAGCCACACCATTTCTTCGACGCTGGCCAATTCAAGGCAGTTCGCCCCCTCACCCCCGCCCGAAAAAGAAGACTTCTGCCACCCGATGGTCCTGGTCATCTGCCTACCTCTCACAGTTCGTTCACCATTTGCCGCAGGAAGTCCCGCGACTCCTCAACTCCGAGCGAAGCCGCCTCAACCTTGCGAAAGAGACTGCCGAACCTCGCGACCTGCGATCGCGCGTCCAGGAAGCCCCCACCAAGGGGTGCGTCGAGTTGCACAGTATCGAGCTGCGGAACGGGGCCGCCCGCATGAAGCATGGAGCAGTTGGCCCCAGCGAAGCCGTCGACGCTAAAAGGAATCACGCGTACGGTGACGTTCTCCCACTCGGACATTTGAAGGACCAACTCGATCTGAGCACGGGCGACCTTGCTGTCCACCACTTTGAAACGCAGCGCCGCTTCGTGGATCACAGACCTGTATTCGGTGGGGGCATCCCCTGAAAGCACAACACGCCGATGCATCCTGTGCGCGACACGAGAATCGATCTCACCCTGCGGCATCGGAGGCACCAAGTACCCGAAGACCGCCCGCGCATACTCCTCAGTTTGCATCAGGCCAGGAATGTTGACGATGTCTATCGTGCGCAGGAATCGTGCATGGTGTTCCAGTTCGGCCAGATCGAGAAACCCCGACGACATGGCCCCCCGGTACTCCTCCCACCACCCGCGCCCACGCTCCATTGCCATGGCGACCAGCGCGTCGACCAGATCACTATCGGCACAGGCGTAGTTCGACGCGAGCCGACGCAAGCGCTCTTCGCTGATCCCCGCCCGCCCCGACTCCATCTGACTCATCTGGATCGGGTTGGTCCCCAGCAGCCCCGCGGCTTCGCGCGCGGTCATGCCTGCCGCCTCACGCAGCTTTCGCAGTTCCGTGCCCAGCCGCTCCTGACGTGCGGTGGGTTGTCTCCTCGGCGGCATGCGTTCCCTTCTCCGTAGCTGGACAAAGTCTGCCGCGCTTGCGGCACTTGGGTCCATTCACACCTACGAAGGAACCACGAGTCTTAAGCTTGCGACGGGAGAACCTTAGGCCCTACTGTACGTAACGCGCTACCCGCACAGTGCTCACCGATAAGCCGGAAGCGCACCGTGCCCGCGCGTCCAGCGCGGGTCGCGACAACGCCACCGCACGGCGCACACCCCCCACGGCACGGAGGCCCGTATGACGAACTCCGCTCACTCAGAAGAGACTTGGGACTACACCCTCTACGTCCCGCACGACACCCGCGCAGCGGCCATCGCCCGTGTGACCCTGCGGGCGGTGCTCACCCTCCACGACCTCCCCGATCTCATCGACCGGGCCGAACTGCTCGCGACCGAACTGCTGTCCAACGCGCTCCGCCATACGGACGGGCCGGCATCGATGCGCCTGTGGTGGTCGCACGGAAAACTTCGCATCGGGGTCTGGGACACGAACCCGACGCCTCCCCACCTCCGAGAGGCAGCAGAGACGGCGGAGGCGACACAGGCAACCGACGAGGAAACGGGGCGTGGGCTTCAGCTCGTGACGCTCTGCTCGGACGACTGGGGCTGGTACGGGCTCGGGGAGGAGTTCTTCGGGTTCAAGGGCAAGTACGTATGGTGCGATCTGACGGGTGAGGGACCGCTGGCCACCACCGTGCCGAGGTACCTGACCAGCGCTTGAACCCCCAGTTTTCCCTTAGGGGATGTCACAGCTCGGCAGCAATGCCGGGCTGTCCGCCCAGGCCCGGCACCGTGGTTCGACAGAACGGGTACGTTCGAAAGCGTGGCTGGATTCAGGATCGGACGCGGACGGGACTCCCAGTCCGCACAGCAAGGGCAGCAGCGCCCCGGGCAGCAGCAGAACCCACCCCCGGCGCAACCGCCGTATGGGCGGCGACAAGGTCCGTACGACGGCCACCAGGGAGGTGGGGGCGGCGGCCAGGGCCAGCAGTGGCAGCAGTCGGGGGGCCATGGCGAGCCGGAGTACTTCGGCGGCCCGCCGACGGCGTACGGGCAAGGGCCGGGTCCGGGATCGGGCCCGGGGCCGGGCAGACCCCATGACCCGCACTACGGCCGAGGCCAGACCCAAGGGCAGGGGCAGGGGCAAGGTCAAGGGCAGGGACAGGGACGTCAGGACAACCCTGGTCACACCCAGCAGTTCGGCGTGGGAGAGGGACCGGGCGCGTACGCCCCGTACGGCGGCCAGGCCCCGTACAACGACGGCTCGTACAACGACGGCGGGTACAACCAGGGCCCGTACAACGACGACGGTTACGACGGCGGCAACACCTACCAGGCCGGTCAGGCGCCCCCGCCGCCCGTCGGTCCGCGGTTGCCGTGGAAGGACCTGCTGAGCGGCATCGTGCTGCGGCCGAGCGCCACGTTCTGGCAGATGCGCGATCACCAGATGTGGGCGACCGCGATCACGGTCACGTTCATCTACGGCCTGCTCGCCGTCTTCGGCTTCGACAAGGCGCGCCGGGATGTGCTGAACGCCACGCTGTCCAACAGCATCCCGTGGGTGCTGACGACGGCCGTGATCGTCGTCATCGCGAGCCTGATCCTGGGCACGGTGACGCACACGCTGGCGCGGCAGCTGGGCGGTGACGGGGAGTGGCAGCCGACGGTGGGGCTGTCGATGCTGCTGATGTCGATCACGGACGCGCCGCGGCTGCTGTTCGCGATGTTCCTGGGCGGCGACAGCCCGTTCGTACAGGTGCTGGGGTGGGCGACATGGCTGGCGGCGGGGGCGCTGTTCACGTCGATGGTGAGCAAGTCGCACGATCTGCCGTGGCCGAAGGCGCTGGCGGCGTCGGCGATCCAGCTGGTGGCGCTGCTGACGATCATCAAGCTGGGCACGTTCTGACCTGACGCCCGATCCGTACGCACGGGGGCCCGGCCGCCAAATGGCAGCCGGGCCCTCCGTACGTTCCGTACGTACTCTTTAAGCGTCGAGAACCTGGCCGTCACGCCGTACGACGGGCGGCTCGACGCTCCACGGGAAGTTGATCCAGTCCTCGGTGTGCTTCCAGACGTACTCGCACTTCACGAGGGACTGCGGCTTCTCGTAGATGACGGCGCAGCGCACGTCGGCGACGTGGCCGGCGCAGAAGTCGTGGACGAGCTTGAGGGTCTTGCCGGTGTCGGCGACGTCGTCGGCGACGAGGACCTTCTTGCGGCTGAGGTCGACGACGTTGGGGACGGGCGGCAGCATGACCGGCAGGTCGAGGGTCTGGCCGACGCCGGTGTAGAACTCGACGTTCATGACGTGCAGGTTCTTGACGTCGAGGGCGTAGCCGAGGCCGCCGGCGACGAAGAGGCCGCCGCGCGCGATGGACAGGATGATGTCCGGCTCGTAGCCGTCGTCGGCGACGGTCTGGGCCAGCTCGCGGATGGCCTCGCCGAAGAGCGGATACGTAAGGTTCTCGCGCTTGTCACTCACTGCCGTGCTCTACCTGTTCCCTCTGCGATGTCCGTGGTGTCCGCGGTGTCTGCGATGCCTGCGGTGTCTGCGATGCCTGCGGTGTCAGACCTGGGTGCGGTGGAAGTTCTGGAAGGAGCGGGAGGGCGTGGGCCCGCGCTGCCCCTGGTAGCGGGAGCCGTACTTGGCGGAGCCGTACGGGAACTCGGTCGGCGACGTCAGCCGGAACATGCACAGCTGGCCGATCTTCATGCCGGGCCACAGCTTTATGGGCAGGGTCGCGACGTTCGAGAGCTCAAGGGTGACGTGCCCGGAGAAGCCGGGGTCGATGAAGCCGGCGGTGGAGTGCGTCAGCAGGCCGAGGCGGCCGAGGCTGGACTTGCCTTCGAGGCGGGAGGCGACGTCGTCGGGGAGGGTGACGACCTCGTACGTGGAGGCGAGCACGAACTCGCCGGGGTGCAGGATGAACGCCTCGTCCCCCTCCGGCACGACCTCACGCGTCAGGTCCGGCTGCTCGACGGCCGGATCGATGTGCGGGTACCGGTGGTTCTCGAACACCCGGAAGTAGCGGTCGAGCCGCACATCGATGCTCGACGGCTGCACCATCGACTCGTCGTACGGTTCGATACGCACCCGGCCGTTGTCGATCTCGGTCCGGATGTCCTTGTCTGAGAGAAGCACGCCACGAGGGTACGCGCACGCCGCGGGCCCGGCCCAATCGGACCGGGCCCGCGCGCCGCCCAGACGCGGCTCTCTCTTGGCTATCGCTCCTCGGCAGCGACCGGCACGGAGTGCCGGAGCCGGGCGCATCGCGGACAGCGCAGAAGCCGCCCAGGGCCGATCCGTCCGGCGTTGAGGTGCTGCATCGGGAACGACGCGGTGCTGAACACGTGCCCTTCGGCACAACGGACGACGGTGCGCTCCATCGAGTCCCTTTCCCCATGTACGTGAAAGACAAAAGCCACATTAGGGGATGGCTCGGGCGCACTCACACGCGGCACTCCGACCGACTTCCGCGCCCACACCGTACGCCCCAACTCCCGCACCCCGCAGCCGCATCCCCCTCCCCCCACACAGCACAAAACCCCACGGCAAATGCGCCGAGGGGCGGCCATGGGGTACAGTGTGCGACGGTACGAAGCCCCGCTCACGGGGCTCCGTGCGGGTGTAGTTTAATGGTAGAACATGAGCTTCCCAAGCTCAGAGCGCGAGTTCGATTCTCGTCACCCGCTCCACGACAGACCCCCAGGCCGGCGGCCCGGGGGTTGTTTGTCGTCCGGACCACGCTAGGCGTCGCGTGCCAGATGCCTGAACATCAGCGTCGCTCCGACCTTCACGCCCTTCCCTCATCCGCGCGTACGCGTGCGTCGACGCCGGTCGCCACGTCCTTCACCACTCACTCGTCGAGTGCTGGTAAATCAGCGCGCCCCCGCTCCGATATGAGCCGGATGAGGACGGGCAACATGTCGGCCGCCTGTGCGGGATCAGCGGCCGGGGCCAACAGGCATGGGGCGAACGGGGCCAGTTCCACCCCGCGCTTGCAGTCGATCCCGACCTGCGCGACCGATTGCCAGGCAAGGCCGGTGATCAGATGGCGCAGGAACATGGACTTGCCCGAGAGGGTGGCCCCGAGGGTGAGTTGGTGCGGGGTGGTCCGGTAGTCGCGCACGAAGGGCGTCGCGTCCTCCCGCATCTCCACCGGCACCTTGAGGAAGTCGCCGCCGATCTCGCGCGGCATGCGCACTTTTCGCAGGATGTCGAAGCCGACGAGCCCCAGGTCGACCACGCCGGGCTTGACGACCCTCACGTGCACGGCGTGAACTCCCCAGGGGTTCGGCGGAGGCGTCGTCGTCGGCCGGTCCCTGGTCGGAGGCGAGCCGGAGCCGACACGTAAGCCGGTGGCCGTCGGCCGCAGGACGCCCCGGCAGAGCGGGACCGGCCGGACTTCCCGGCGGGTGAGTGCCTGAGTGGCCCAGGCGCGGAGGCGGGAGGGCGGGACGGTCAGGCCGCAGGAGTCCATGGCGGACCCATACGTACTGAGCAGCCGCACGGCGACGACCGGCAGGCCGACGGTCGGCCAGTACGCAGCGGGGTGCCGGGCCCGGAGGTAGGCGGCCCCGCCAGCCGCAGCCGTCGCAGAGCCGCCTACCTCCATCAGCGTCGTCAGATCGGTTACAGGACTCAGGCCGCCTCGGGGCAGGCAGAGGCTGCCCGATCCGCTGGCGCGCGTAAGGCCCCCTGCCCCCTCGCGCCAAAGCAACTCTTGCCCAAAGCCGCTCCGCCGACCGCAGTGTCACGGCAAGGTTGCCAGTGTCGACCGCTAGCGTCAGCACGGGCAGAGCCGAGTAGAAACCAGCAGGGGAGCGCCCAAGATGCCGAACTCCGGAGAAACTTTCGAAAGCTATATCCAGTTCGTCTACCAAACACTACTCAACAACAGGGGAGAGAATATCTCCGTAGCCCGCAGGGCCACCGTGCGGGACAACCACGGAAATACCTACAACATTGACGTATTCTACGAATTTGACGTCGCAGGAGTTCACCATCGAGTAGCAATTGAATGCAAGGACACTCGTCGCCCCGTCGAGCGCGATGAGGCAATTTCTTTCGCCGGAAAAATTCGCGACCTCCCCAGCACGATTGGGATCTTCATCTCAAAGAGTGGCTTTCAGCGAGCGGCGAAAAAGTACCTGGAAGATCACGGCATCGTACACTATTCCGGTGGGGATCTACCACACCTTGGGCAGGTTGTCGCCTCGATGATCTCATCGATCGCACTGCCCGGCAATTCAGCCACTGGCCAGCCATTTTGGACCTTAATGGGGGGTAATGACGGAGAGCCTGACGGAACTTGGCGAATGATTCCGTTGCAGAGTGAGAGCGGAGAACAGGAGGAAGCTTTCCCTCTCTTCTTTTCAAAGCCTCAAGCAGAGGCTTTTCGCGCGCGGTGCGCACCAGAGGCATGCGTTCGAGGAGTCGAGCAGGGCATGCTTAGATTCTTGATGCTTTGCGCAAACAATGAGAATCGCCATTTTGTCGTCTTTCGCCCTGCGCTAACCGACGATGGCGTACGACTCGGCCCGGAGGTCTGGACTCCACGTGAACTCGCCAGTGAGTTCTCCACAGAGGACATCTCAGTCAAGATGAAGGGCTCTCAATGAAACTTGCAGGCCCCTTCCCACGGAATCGTATGACGCGACGTGATTTCACAAGAAGTGATGCGCCTGGGGTTTCACCCCGCCGATTGGCTCCGCATCACATCGCACCAGAACGACCGGTGAAGCGCGGTCAACAGGGGGCACCACACTGTGCGCACCACCCGGCAGAAACCCAGCATCCGACCAGCTCAGACCCGCAGTTGCCATCAAATGATCAGTGATTCCCAAGCATAGAGCGCGAGTTCGATTCTCGTCACCCGCTCCACGACAAACCCCCAGGCCGGCGGCCCGGGGGTTGTTTGTTGTCCGAACCGGTTCAGGGACTCCGCACCGCCTCCGCGCCACCTACGCATCAAAAGTCTTCGTGCAGGTCGTGCCTGTACCTCGTTCGCGTTGGAACACCGGCGTCCGGAAGGCCAAGCGGCCTCGCCGGGAACAACCGGTCCGGCCCGCACGGTTGCATCGACGGAGAGACCGGCGCCGCACGGGCGGGGAAGCCGGCACGGAGACCACAAGGTCGTCCGGCCCACCAGGATTCGGCCCCGGGGCCCGGCCCCGGGATCGCGGTACGCCCGCCGCGCACTCGGACCAAGACCCATTTCCGCAGGAGGACTGTTCCATGACTGACTGGCCCTTGACGCTCATGGCCGTACACGCCCACCCCGACGACGAGGCCACCAGCACGGGAGGGGTCCTCGCGCAGTACGCGGCGGAAGGCATCCGCACGGTTCTCGTGACGTGTACCGACGGCGGTTGCGGTGACGGACCGGGGGGCGCCAAGCCGGGCGATCCCGGGCACGATCCGGCGGCCGTCGCCCTGATGCGACGTCAGGAACTCCAGGCGAGCTGCGACGCCCTGAAGATCAGCGACCTGGAGATGCTGGACTACGCCGACTCCGGAATGATGGGCTGGCCGAGCAACGACGCCCCCGGGTCCTTCTGGCAGACCCCCGTGGAGGAAGGCGCCGCCCGGCTCGCGGAGCTCATGGAGCACTACCGGCCCGATGTGGTCGTCACCTACGACGAGAACGGCTTCTACGGCCACCCCGACCACATCCAGGCCAACCGCATCACGACGGCGGCGCTGAAGATGACCGACCTGACACCGAAGGTCTACTGGACCACGATGCCCCACTCGGCGATGCAGCGGTTCGGGGAGCTCATGCGTGAGTTCGGGGACATGCCGGAGCCGGACCCCGCCGAGCTCGCCGCGCTGGCCGAGATCGGCCTGCCCGACGACAAGATCACCACGTGGGTGGACACCACCGAATTCAGCGGTCAGAAGTTCGATTCGCTGGCGGCGCATGCCAGCCAGGGCGAGAACATCTTCTTCCTCAAGATGGGCAAGGAGCGGTTCGGCGAGTTGATGGGCATGGAGACCTTCGTACGCGTCCAGGACACCACCGGCGCGGCCATCCCCGAGAACGACCTCTTCGCCGGACTACGCTGACCCGCTCGTCCGGCCGGGGCGCGGGAGGACCGGCCCCATCGGCCTCCCGCCCCGTCCCCCTCCGAAGGGCCGGCACATCCGGGTGGACCAGCTCCCAGCCCCTGCCCAGGCCGACCGTCTTCCCGGACTCGGCACGGCGGGGCCGTGCCACAACGTGTCAGTAGCGGCGGCCTTCGGCGCTGCATCGTCGGGTCCACCCCCGCAGTCGCGGGGAGCAGAGGACGTCAAGGAGCTTCTGCTTCTCGTCGTTGGGTCCATCCCCGCAAGCGCGGGGAGCAGCCTGACTGACCTGCGGGTTTCCCACGAAGCCAGACCACTTTGAACCAACCCCCGTGCCACTGCGTGCCAGGAGGGGCGGTGAGCAGCGGTCAAATAGGGCTCCGCGGACGGCCCCGAGCTTTGTTGTTTTCTGCACCACATCAAACACCGCGTGCCCGCTCCGTGCCCGACGCCTTTTGCAGCACTGCCCAGTAACGGGTGGGAGCTTCCTGTCGGGTGGACATGCCCCCAACGTGTACACGACTCCCAGTCACAGGGCCCGGGGTCGCTTCCTCGCGTCGATGCGGGAACACGGTCACTCAGCGCGGCGCGCTACCCGGCTTTGCCGTAACGGCAAACAATTTCGCTTATGTACTCGGGCCGGACGCAGCATCCGAACCACCGACCCCACCGGTCGGTCCGCGACCAGTCGGGCGTGCGCGGTGACGCGCCGTATGACGGCCCGCCGTCCACCGTCCGTGACCGTGCTGCGGCTGCTCTCGACCGGCCGTCGAACCGGTTCGGGGGTTCCCGGCCGGCGGTGGGTCCTGACGGCGGTCGCGAGCGACCGCCACATTGGAGGGGAGAACGCTGTGTCCAGTGATTGCTTCGGGGGCGAAGGAGCGTCGACCGGCTACGACAGGTGGCGTCGTAGCCGGTGGGAGGAGATGGCGGGCCCGGACGGGAAGGCGGGCCGCATCGCCTATCGGTTGATCACGGAACCGGGGCAGGAGGTCCCCGAGGTTCCGGGGCGGTGGACGTCCACCGGTTTCGCGGGGAGCCTGACGCTGACCGCGGCCCGTGCGGAGGGCGTGTCCGTCGGTGACCAGGCCGTGGACGGCACCGTGGAACTGACCAGCGCCAGCCGCCTGTCCTTCCCCGGCGGGCGGCGCGGCACCGTAGAGGAACTGCGGGGAGCCCATGTCCTGGTCGTGTGGGATCCGACCGCGCCCACTCTCGTCGGCCTGCGCGGGATCGAGGCGTGGCCGTGGGACCCGGCCTGGGCCGTCGAGGCGGAGTACCGTCCGGCGGATGCCGGGCGTCTCCTGGAAGTGACCCGGCTGACCAGCCCGAGTATGCGCGACGCCCTCCCGGCCCCTGGTGACTTCGTCTTCGATCTGCGAGGCGAGCGGCACACGCTCCGGGCGTTCGGGGTGGGCGGCGACACCCTGCTGATCACGTTCACCGATGGCACCAGCGGCACGGACACGCCCGGCATGGGCCGGTGGTTGATCCTGCCCGAGCCCAAGGACGCCGCGAGCACGGCCCGTATCGACTTCAACCGGGCTGTAGTCCCCCACCACGTGTTTTCGGCGGCCTTCCCCTGCCCGCTGCCGCCCCCGGAGAACCACCTCCCCCTACGCGTCGAAGCGGGGGAACGCGCGCCCGTCTTCGAAGAATTCGAAGAAGAAGCCGCCATCGAAGAAGCGGTCATCGACGCCGCGACCGGCCCCGCCGCCTGACATTCGCCGTTTGACATTCGCCCCAACCGGCGTACCCCGAAAGGAAATACGATGACATCCGACCAGGACCTTCGCGCAGCAGCGGTGCACTACCTCCGACAGTGGGAGGTGCGGGACTACGCCGCGATGCGGTCCCTGTGCACCGACACCGCCACCGTGTGGCACAACGACGGAAGCGGCGACCAGCCGATCGACGAGAACATGGAACTGCTCAAGCGGCTCGCCGCGGACGTCGACACGCTCCGGTACGACGTCGTGCGGCAGTTCCAGGACCGCGACGAAGTGCTCCAGCAGCAGGTACTCCGTCTGACGGCGACTGACGGGTCCCGCAGCGAGGTGCACGCGGCGATGTACTTCCGGTTCGACGGCGGCCTCATCGACCGCATCGAGGAGTACTTCAACGTCGTACCGATCAACGAATCCGTACCGTCGCCCAGGCCCCCCGCCCAGGGCTGATCGCGGCCGCCCCTGCGAAGCGGTCGGCCGCGGCAGAACCCGATCCCGTACAGAACGCTGTCGGTAGATCCGGGGCCGTGCGTGACGTCGGTCTTCAAGACCTGGTGTGGTCTTGAAGACCGACGTTGTCGTATGGGATGGGTACGAATGCCAAGGCCTGTTTTTCATCCAGATCTCGGACGTTTCAGGGGGTCCGCAGACCCAAGCGCCGAGGTACCAACAGAACCTGCGCCGAACAAGCGTGGTGGGGTTGCCCGTTGCCCGCTTGCGCTCAGGTTCCTTCGGTCCAGTACTGGTGGAGCCGAGTCACCGCGTCCTCCTTGGTCAGACCGGCTACCGCCTCCTCCGAGAGGCCGACCCGATGGATCAGCAAATACACCAGATCCACGGGCAATGCTTCCTTCGGCACCGCCGGGGCTCCCCGGTCCGGTAGCCGACCGTCAAGCACGCAGTCCCAGAATTCGTCCTCGGAGACGTCGAACTGGTGTCGCAGGATGTGGCCCCACATCCCCGCGCCGTAGACCGTACGGTCCACCGGGTGGGAGATCCGCGTACGCAGGATCCGCCGCTCGTACGGCCTCAGCTCATAGGTGGCGTAATGCGTACCGGTACGCCCGCGCGCATCCCGTACTCGCTCCTATTTCTCAACGGCACAGAACTTCTCATGGCGCTCACGGTCCGGCTGCGGTCGGTTCACCGGCCCGTTCCGACCAGCCAGTCGCCCAACTGCTGATCGTCGCTCAGAGCGATCAGCTGTACCAGTCCCCAACTGTCGTAATGATCGGGCGCCGTACGCAGGCGGTCCTGCCAATCCTCCGCATATTCGCGTAGGGCGTCGACCATTTCCCCGATGGCCTCATCGAAGGACGCTCCGTCCGCTGCCACCGGAAGCCCGGGAATGAAGATCGACCAGCCCCCGGGCTCGGCAACAGCCTGGGCCTTCGCCGGGCAGCCCAGTGACAGGTAGTGACGCAGCCGCTCGACATCCACGACCGCGGCGCGGTCGGCATCCCGCCGGACTGTCGCCACTCGTCCCTCACCGGCCGCGTCAAGGAGGTCCTTGAAATGCGTGCGCGCCTCGGTATAGCTCTCGTAGTGCACTGCGGACACGGCGTCCCCCCTCGGGCTCCCCGTCAGGATGCCTCTCCCTGGTACGTACGCCAAATACGTCACGTACCTCCGCAGCCCTCCTCGGCCCGCCTGTGGCGCCACGCACGTCCCGCACGGTGACGGAGGCTAAGGCCGTGCCGGCTCGGTGGGCGTGGTCTCCGGCTGTGTCGACTGTGTCGGCGGCGTCGCCTCGGTCGGTTTGCTTCGGGCGATGCCGATGCCGGTGTAGCCGCAGATCACCGCGAAGACGGCGCCCAGGTAGCAGAGGAAGGCGTACGGCGCGTAGGAGAGGGTGGCGACGCCGAGTGCGGTCGACATGTACATTCCGGCCTCGCTCCAGGGGAGCAGGGGCACCATCACGGTGCCGGAGTCTTCCAGGGTGCGGGAGAGGTTCTTGGGTTCGAGGCCGTGCTCGGCGTAGACCTGTTTGAACGCCTCGCCGGGGATGAGGATGGTCAGGTATGAGGTGCCGGTGGCCAGGGCCACGCCGACCGACGAGCCCACGGTCGCCAGCACGATGCCGCCGGTGCGCCGTACGCGCCTGAGCAGGCGGGCCATCAGGACGTCCATGCAGCCGGCTTCGGTGATGATGCCCGCGAAGGCGAAGCCCGCGAGGCCGATCAGTACGACGTTCGTCATGGAGGCGAGTCCGCCGCGGTTGAGCAGGGTCTCGGCCGCGGCCGGAACGGCATGCGGGACCCCGGCGTGGCCTGCGAGCAGGTCGACGCTGAAGCCGTCGGACGCGGCCGTGCTCAGGTCGCTGATGGAGAAGCCCTGCACCGCGGCGCCGAGCACCGCCGCGACCATGGACGACAGGATGATCGTCGGGAGCGGCGGCTTGCGCAGCACCGCGCCGGCCAGGACGACGAGCGGCGGCAGGAACAGCAGCGGGCTGAACGTGAACGACTTGTCCAGGAAGTCGAGCAGATCCTGCGTCTGGTGGCCCGTTTCCTGCACCGAGCCCGTGTTCTGCGTCAGACCGAGGAAGAAGTAGATGACCAGCGAGACGAGCGCGGCCGGGACCGTCGTGTAGAGGAGGTGGCGGATGTGCGCGAAGAGGTTGGTGCCCGCGACGACCGGGGCGAGGTTCGTGGTGTCCGACAGCGGGGACATCTTGTCGCCGAAGTACGCGCCCGCCACGATCGCGCCCGCCGTCATGGGGAGCGAGGCGCCCAGCCCGCCCGCCACGCTGATGAGGGCGACGCCGACCGTTCCGACCGAGCCCCATGACGTCCCGGTGAGGGTGGAGACGACGGCTGTGATCAGGAACGACACCGGAATGATCCAGTGCGGGTCGATCGCTTGGAGGCCGAGGTCCACCATCATCGGGATGGTCCCGCTGATCATCCAGGTGCCGGTGAGCATCCCGATGGATATCAGGATCAGCAGCGCCGGCATCGTCGAATGGATCTTGCGGCAGATGCCGGCCAGCATCTGCTCCCAGCTCACGCCGAGCCGCAGGGCGAAGGCTCCCGCGAAGGTACCGGCGACGATCAGCAGGATGACGGGGGCGATGTCCAGCCAGACCGTTCCGGTGACCAGGAGGACGATCATCACCACGACCGGGGTGAGGGCCTGGAGGAAGGTCGGCCTGCGCCGGGACGTCTCGGCCGGAGCGGTTTCTGGCATGAGTCGCTCTTTTCGGGGTGGTTGTGGGCGTTTCCGGGTGGTTGGGGGCAGGGTTCAGCCGGCCGCCGGGCGGTCCGGCGCACCGAGGGTCTCTGTGGCGGGGGGCTGCTCCTGCGGCGGAGATTTACTTCTGTTGTGGAGATTTACTTCTGTGGTGGGGGCGGGGGCGGGGGCGGGAGTGTGGGCGGGGGCGAGGCTTGGCTACGGCGCACCGCGCGGCGTACGGGACGCCTGGTGGTGGACGAGGTCAGCGATCCGGTCCGCGGGAAGGGCTGGGGCGTGGTGGCCCCGTACGCCGGTCACCGGGCGGGCGGCGAACAGGGAGCCGAGCACCGCCTCTTCGGTGGCTTCGGCGGCGGCCCGGAAGAACAGGTCGATCAGCGGGCCGTCCTCGGCGAGGGCCGAGGCGGCGCGTACGGGACCCGACGGGCGGTGCGGGACGCGGTGCGTCGTCGACCAGGCCAGGGCGTACTCGCCGCTGCCGTGCTGGACGATGCCGCCGGTACGGGCCAGGCCGACCGTCGCGCGCTTGGCGATGCGGCGCAGCTGACGGGCGTCGGCCGGGGCGTCCGTGGCGATGAGGACTACGCAGGACCCGGCGCCGCGCGCGAACTCGGCCTGTTCCCTGGCCTGATGCGGGGTGAGAGTGCGGCCCACCGGGACGCCGAGCACGGTCAGGTCGTCGGCCAACCCGAAGTTGGCCAGGACCAGGGCGCCCACGGTAAAGGCAGTGCCGCCGCCGGCGTCGACGAGGCGTGAGCTGGAACCGATGCCCGCCTTCCAGCCGAAGGCCACCATGCCGGTGCCCGCTCCCACCGCCCCTTCCTCCACAGGGCCGTCGGACGCCGCCGCCAGCGCGTCGAGGACGTGGGCCGGGCGCACGTGCAGGCCCCGGATGTCGTTGAGCCAGCCGTCGTTGCATTCGAGGACCACCGGGTTGACGGTGCCCGTCGTGGTACCGATCTCCGGGTGCCCGTCCAGCGCGTGCCGGGCCAGGCCCTCGAAGGCGGAACCGACGCCGAGCGTGTTCGTGAGCGCCAACGGCGTTTCCAGCACGCCCAGTTCGGCTACCTGGCTCAGGCCGGCCGCTTTCCCGAAGCCGTTGACGACCTCCAGGCCCGCGACCGGCTTCTCGCGGAACAGCGATCCGGGCGCTGGGACGACGACGGTCGCCCCGGTGCGTACGGGGAGTTCCGCGTCGTGTTGATCGAACGCATCGGGCGGATCGAGCGGATCGAGCGGATCGAGCGGATCGAGGGTGACGGGCGTATCGATAGTGACGGGCGTATCGATGGTGACGTGGCCTACGCGGACGCCGGGTACGTCGGTGAGGGAGTTCGCCGGGCCGGGAGGCAGGATGCCGGGGGCGATGCCCAGGTCGCGGGGGCGGGGGCGGTTGGCGCGCGTCATGGTGCGGTACGTCCCGACGGCGCGATACGTCCCGAGGGTGCCGTACCTCCCGAGGGTGCCGTACGTCGCGCCACGGGGCGCTCCTCGTCGCCGCCTTCAGGTTGCGCAGCCTGCATGGCCTGCAGCAGTTCGGTTTCCACCAGCGCGAGGTGGGCTTCCATCAGGTTCGCCGCGAGGTCGGCGTCGCCCTCCGCGACCGCCTCCGCCATCGCTTCGTGATCGCTCAGCGATGTCTCCGTGTGAGAGGTCCGCGAGGTGAGGCCGCTGCGCAACACGATCACCTGCTGTTGCACCAGCCACACCTGTTCGGCGATGCGCGGGCTGTGCGCCGCTTCCATCAGCGAACGGTGGAAGTCCAGGTCCAAGTCGTACAGCAGCTTGCGTCCCGTCTCGCGGGCCTTGCGGGAGCGCTCGCACACCTTGCGCAGGCGGGTCACTTCCTGCGGCCGGCGGCGGTGCGCGGCCATGCGTGCCGCCGCGCATTCGAGAGCCGCGCGCAGTTCGAAGAGCGCCGCCACGTCGTCGGGGCGGGCGGCGAAGACGGCGGCGCCCTTGTTGGGCACGTGGACGAGCAGGCCCTCGCTCACCAGCTGCCCGATGGCTTCCCGCAACGGGCCCCGGCTGATGCCCAGGTCACGGGCGATCTCCACCTCGTTGAGGCGGGAGCCGGGCGGTAGCACGCCGGTGAGGATCTGCTCCCGCAGCATCTCCACGACTTGTCCCGCCAAGCCGCGGTGGACCAGTCCGGTCATGGAAATCTCCAAGGGGGCGAGAGGGCGAGGGGCCGGCGCGGTGCTCGCAGTACAGCACTCGCGGGGGCGCGAACTGTCGACAGTCGCCACGAAAAGTGGTGACAGACGACAGTGGACAGGCGGTGCGGACCCGCTGTCAACGGTTGTCCACGACCGTCTTTCATCGTGGGCGGACCATCGACATGTGCGCCGGAAACTGATAACTGTCGACAGTTGGAAGGGCGTAACCCCTCGGCACGGCACGGCCCGCGCAATCGACCGAAGGAACGAACATGACCCCCGCAGCCCCCAAGGAAGACCCCCAGGAACCCGCCGCTCCCGCACGGGCGGCGCAGACCGCCTACCCCGTGCTCGCGGAGGTCTGGCGCGGCGACTTCCTGGAGTCCGTGCACCACGGATCGGTCGTGGCCCTCGACGCCGACGGCCACGCCGTGCTGACCGCGGGCCCCGTCGACACCCCCATGTACCCGCGTTCTTCCAACAAGCCGCTCCAGACCGTCGGCATGCTCCGGGCGGGCCTCGACCTCGACGGCGAACTCCTCGCGCTGGCCTGCGCGAGCCACTCCGGCGAGTCCTTCCACCTCGACGGCGTACGCCGCATACTCGCGGGCGCGGGCCTGACCGAGGAGGCGTTGCAGTGCACCGCCGCACTGCCCATCGGCGCCGAGTCGCAGCCCGCGCACCTGGCCGCCGGGCTCGGGCCGAGCCGCATCACCATGAACTGCTCGGGCAAGCACGCCGCGATGCTGGCCACCTGCGTGGCCGCGGGGTGGCCCGTACAGAACTACCTCGACCCCGACCACCCCCTCCAACTCGCCCTGCGTGCGGCGCTGGAGGACCTCGCCGGGGAGAAGTCGACCGCGGTCGGCGTCGACGGCTGCGGCGCTCCCCTGTTCGCACTCACCCTCAGCGGCCTCGCACGCGCCTTCGCCAAGCTCGCGACCGCCCCCGCGGGCAGCCACGAAGCGCGGGTTGCCGCGGCGATGAACGCCCACCCCGAGTACGTCGGCGGCACCGGCCGCGACGTCACCACCCTCATGCGGGCCCTCCCCGGCGCCGTCGCCAAAGACGGCGCCGAAGGCGTCTACGCCCTGGCCCTCCCCGACGGCTCCGCCGTCGCCCTCAAGATCGCCGACGGCGGCCAGCGCCCCCGCCCCGTCGTCATGACCGCGGCCCTGCGCCACATCGGCGTCGACACCGACACCGACCCCCGCCTCTCCGCCCTCACCACGGCCCCGGTCCTCGGCCACGGCGAACCCGTCGGCTCCGTACGGCCGTCGGGGGTGCTCGCCCACCCAACGCCCGCCCCTCACGCCTGACCGGCCGACCCGGCCCCCTCCTGAAACCTGACCACCCAATCGGACCGCTGCCCCGCTGAAGGCACGGGCGCGGGCATGCGCGGTAAGCACACCGTCACTCGCGCCCGACGAGATCCTCTCGGTGCCGGGGCTGCACCGGACTGCGGCAGTCGGCGGGTTGCGGCTCAGCACTACGCCGAGGACGTGCTGCCCAGGGAACGCTCGGCGTTGTCGACGAGCTCCTTGTATGTGAGCACCTCAACTCGATTCACATGGGTATTGAGTGTGCGAAGTGCTTCGGGCGAATCGCTTCCAGCATCTGGATCAGGGACTCCCTCCCCTGCGATGCCCCCAACTACGCCCCCAAATACCGCTGTTCATGTACCTCCGCGCCATCACGAGGGCTTCCCTCGCGTCCGGATGGACGGCCGCATCCAGTACATGCTCCAGCTGCGAATCCAATGAGAAGTCTGATCTGCCGGGCATGCGACGAGGGTGACCGAAGGGGCAGACGAAGGGGCTCCGAACCGGCCGATGCCATCACCTCGCGCGACCGCCGCTCGCACGATCGGCGGCCCCGGCTTCGCGTGTAGCACCTGGTGCTACAGGGTGCCATACTGGGGCAATGACAGCGCAGCCCGAGATCACCCAGCGCGACCTGCGCAGCCGTTCCAAAGAGATCATGGATGCCGTTCAGGGTGGGCAGGCCTTCACCGTCACACGCGACGGGCACCGGGTCGGGGAACTGACCCCGCTGCGCCGACGCCGGCGGTTCGTCCCCCGCTCCGAGTTCGCCGCCATGTCCCGAACAGCGTCGGGCATCTCCCTGGAGGCGTTCCGGTCCGACCAGGACATCACCGCCGAGCAGGAAGCGGACGATCCCTATGCCCACTGAATACGCGCAGGGGCTGCTCGATACCAACATCGTCATCCTGCGCAAGTGGATCAATGTCGAGGAACTCCCCGCTGAGGTGGCGGTCAGCGCCATCACCCTGGCGGAGCTGTCCGCCGGCCCTCACGAGGTGCGCAGGAACGAGGAGCAGGACGACTACGACGAGCATGCGGAGCGGGGCCGCCGCCTCGACATCCTGCAACGCGTCGAGAACGAGTTCGACCCCATCCCCTTCAACGCCGAAGCCGCCCGCCTCTACGGCAGAGTCTGTGCGGCCGTCATCAGCACCGGCCGCAAACCCCGGCGCAGGGTTGCCGACCTCATGATCGCTGCCATCGCCATCGCCGAAGAACTACCTCTCTTCACCACCAACCCCGATGACTACAAAGGCCTCGACGGACTTCTCACTGTCGTGCCCGTCACCCGCCCCGTCGTCCTTCACGACCGGTAGTACGGGCTGCACGACCGGTAGTCCAGGTCTGCCGCCCCCCGTCCGCACCAGCTGAGCCGGTACACCGCGGGCATCCAAGGTCATCATCGGGACCGTTCGCAGGAGGCTGGGGCACAGTACTCCGTATGACGACACCAACTGAGCTGCTCCGCGACTTCGCCCGGACCCGCGCCTCGCTCGACGGCGAGGAGGTTACGTACTGGTGGTCCGGGGACGTGTACTCCTGGGCGCCCGAGGAGCCCTACCAGCGCGTTTTCGGGTTTGAGGGGCTCAACGTCTCCCGCCTGGTCCAGGACGTCGAGGCCGGGCCGGACGCCTACCAACTGCTCACCCGCGAGGCCGCGTTCTATCTGGACCCTGTCAGCCGCGAGATCCTGGAGACGTGGCAGGACCTGCCGGTGGTGCACGTCTGGAACGACCCGGCGAACCAGAAGTGGCGGCCGTTCCCGATTCCGACGACCGAGCTCGGCGGGCAGGTCTGCTTCAGTCTGGAGATCCCGCTGGCCTATCCGTCGCCGCTGCCGGTGGCCGAGTATCCCGTCCACTCGTCCGGCGACACGTACAAGGCCCTGGAGCTCTTCCAGTTCTTCGCCGACCGCGCCGACCTGGCCGGCCCCGCGCCCAGCGTTCCGGCCACCATGTCGTGGTCCCGGATGTCCCCGTGGCTCCCGTGGATGGCCCGCGGCCAGGCGCCCGGCGGGCTCACCTTCCACTGCCGGGGCCGCAAGCTCGGCTCGTACGCCGAGGTCCCCGAGCGCACCCGCGCCTACATCGCCGACCACCAGCCGGAATTCGCCCACGCCCCGGAGAAGTGGAGCGCCCCGAACGAGACCAGCTGGACGTACTTCCGCAAGCTCAACCCGCCGCAGTAGCCACGCGGGCTTCCCCTGCCGCCCAGCCGCCTCCAGCCCTGGTCGGCGGCCCGAGGTTCTTCTGCTGGCAGGTTCCCGCAGGAGCTCGTGTCCGCGGATCGAGGAGCTCAGCATCGGCTCTTCCTGGATAATCGGCGTATGGCAGTACAGCCCGGTCTTTCCGATCTTCGCCGCGCCAAGTTCGCCCGGCGCTTGCCCGCAGCGCTTTCCGAACTTGTCGGCCCTGAGCACGGCACCGTCAGCCTGCCGCTCCACCTGGCGTGGTCGGGGCTGACCACGTTCGACGTCGATCAGCCCCGACTGCGGATGAGCTATTACCGCATCGTCCTGGCCGAAGGCTTGCACGACGACCTGGTCCAGTACCTCAACCGGGACCTTCTCATCAGCCTGTGGCCCACACTCCGCACACTGGTCAGCCGCGATGTCCGTGCGGTCTGGGAGAGCTCCTTCGACGAACTGGCCCAGAGCGCGCAGGCCGCCGCGTGAACCTCACCGATCTGCACCGCCGCTTGCTCACCGACGTGCTCGCCGTGGGCGGTGCCTACCCGCTGGCGCTCACCGGCGGCTACGCGGTCCAAGCGCACGGCCTGGTCGACCGGCTCAGCCAGGATCTCGACGTCGCTACCGAGAATCCGGACCGTATGGAGGACATCGCGACTGCCGTACTCACCGGACTGGAACAGCGTGGATGGCACGTCAGGGCTCTGGAGACAGACCCGCTGTCCGCACGTTTGATTGTCACGGATCCTGGCAGTCGTGAGGAGTGCGAGGTCGACATCCTCAAGGAGGCGCTCTGGCGCCCTCCCGTGCGCACCGAGCACGGCTTGGTGCTGTCCCTTGAAGACGTCGTCGGCACCAAGGTCCGCGCACTGGCCGGCCGGGGACTCGCCAGAGATCTGATCGACGTACAGGCCGCCGCAGATCGTTGGACCCACGTCGAACTCGAAGAACTCGGTCGACGCCACGCCCGCGACTCCTTCGACCTCGGCGAGCTCCAGGCACGGCTGGTCGGGTCCGACTGGATCGACGACACGGAATTCGCCGCCTACGGCCTCGACGGGCGAGCGATCGACGAGCTGCGGCAGTGGGCGCAGAAATGGGCGGACGGCATCGGGGAGCGGTTGCAGGAGCTTGAGGCTCCGCACGAGGACTGATGGCCTCAGGGATACCGGCCGTCGGGCAAGTGCGCGGCTTCCGGTTCACCGTTGACCGACGCAGTCCAGCAGACCCCGTATTACGCGCATCCCCCGCACCGGTTGGACCGGTGCGGGGGATGCGCCTACTTCGGCGGATCAGAGGTGTTGTCGTCCGCTCACTCGGTGGTGACGGTCGACTTCGCCGGCTCCGGTTCCGGCATCGTCTCCAGTTCCGGCTCCGACTTTGCCTTCGGCTCCGGCTCCAGCTCCGGCTCCCTTGGCAGGAGGCCCTGTTCCCGTGCCATCTGCTTGGCCACGCGTGGGGCTGTCCACAGGGTGGGGAGCATGATGAAGCCGACGGGGACGGCGGTGACGACGATGAAGGATTGCAGGGCGGTGATGCCGCCGTCGCCGACGAGGATGAGTACGGCGGCGGCCGCGCCCATGAGGAGGGCCCAGAAGGCTCGTACGGCTCGGGTGGGTTCGCCGGACTTCGTGCCGGCGGCGGCGATGCTGTAGGACATCGAGTCGGTGGTGGTCACCACGAACGTGATGGTCAGCAGGAGCAGCGCGACCGCGACGACGGCGCCCATCGGGAGGCGTTCGGCCATGGAGATGACGGCGGCGTCCATGCCGACGGACTTGAGGGGGCCCGAGATCGTGCCGGGGTGCTTCTGTTCGAGGTAGATGCCGGTGCCGCCGAAGACGGTGAACCAGAACATGGTGGCCAGCGGCGGGATGATCGCGGTGGAGATCACCAGGTCGCGCACGGTGCGGCCCTTGGAGATGCGGGCCACGAAGATGGACATCAGGGGCCCGTAGCCGAGGAACCAGCCGAAGAAGAAGACGGTCCAGGAGCCGAGCCACTGGTGGTCACCGCGGTTGAGGGACAGCGGCACGAAGTCCTGTACGTACTGGCCGAGTCCCCCGAGGAAGGAGTCGAGTACGAAGCCGACGGAACCGAGTACGAGGAAGACGGCCATCAGAGCGACGGCGAGCCAGATGTTGGCCCGGCTGAAGAACTGGATGCCCTTGTCGATGCCGCTGGCCACGGACGCGACGGCGACGACGGTCAGCAGGACGATGACGCCGAGCTGCACGGGGTAGCCGCCGGAGATGCCGAACACCTTGGAGAGGCCGTACGAGACCTGGAGGCCGAGGAAGCCGATGGGGCCGACGGTGCCGGCCACCACGGCGATGACGCAGACGATGTCGACGGCCGCGCCCAGCCGGGAGTGCCGGACGCGTTCCCCGAGGATCGGGTACAGCAGGGTCCGCGGGCGCAGCGGCATGCCGCGCTCCTGGCCCCGGATCATCACGATCGAGGCGAGGGTCCCGAGGACGGCCCAGGCGAGGAAGCCCCAGTGCGCGAAGCTCTGGGAGAGCGCCGCGTTCGCCGCCTGCTGCGTGCCGCTCTTGACGCCTTCGTAGAAGGGGGGCGTCTCGACGTAGTGCTGTACGGGCTCGCCCGCCGCGAAGAAGACGCCGCCGCCCGCGAGCAGCGTGGACATGATCATCGCGATCCACTGGAACCGGCCGTACTCCGGCCGTGCCCCGGCCCCGCCGAGGCGCACCTTCCCGTACCGGGAGAATCCCAGCCACAGCGCGACGCCGAACGTCGCGAGCAGCAGCACCTGCCACAGCGGGCCGAACCAGCGGGCGACGAAGGTGAAGACGGAGTTCACGGCGTCGCCGGTGGCCGTGGGCGCGATCAGCGCGGACAGGACGAAGGCGATGAGCAGGCCGCCGCTGACGGCCAGCACCGGGATGTCGGTGCTGCGCCCGATGAGGTTGGTGAGTCTGGAGCGGTTACGTTCTCCGGGCGGCGGAGTCGCCGTCGGATGGCACTCTTCGTCGCCGCCCGCGGCCGGCCCCGCCTCGGCGGGGGCGTCCGCGCGGGCAGCGGTACGGGCATGGGGACTCGGCATGGGATTCCTTGCTGAAGGGGTCATTCCGCGCACGGGGGCATGACGCACCACAAGGACTCACGCGCTCACAAGACGCAGGACCGCTCGGTGCGCGGGTCAGTGGAAAGGCTCCTATCCGTGGAGCTATGCGGTCAAATCGGGTCCGGGATCATGCGCCCCGAGACCCCTCCTGCCCCTTTTTGACCTGCGGATTCCCGGTTCCGGTGAGTGCGGTGTTGATGAAGGTCACGCTCCACGGCCGGGGTGTGGGTCCGGCCCAGGTCTGTGACCTGGGCCTTCTTAATTGAAGATCAGGGATCAGGGAGTGGCGGGCTCCGGTGTCGTCGCCCTCTCCCGCCAGTCGATCCGGTGGAAGTGCAGCGGGCGCAGCATGTCCTCCAGTGCCGGGAAGGCCGGGGCGGCCTTCTTGCCGGACTTGACCTCGTTGACGGCCGCGGCGTTCTCGCCGATCACCTCCACGCGCGGCCGGCGCAGCGCCTCGTACGTAGCGAACGCCGCTTCGTACGAGGGCAGGTCGCGCAGGCAGCGGGCCAGTTCGACGGCGCTCTCCAGGGCCAGCGAGGCGCCCTGCCCGGAGCTGGAGGACGGGGCGTGCACCGAGTCGCCGACCAGGACCAACCGGCCGCGGTGCCAGTGCGGTACGGACGGCATGCGCTCCATCGGGCCGACCGCCATCAGGTCGGCCGGGTCGGCGTGCCGCAGCATCCGTTCGCCCGGCACGTGGCCGGTGTACAGCTCGCGCAGCCGGTCCAGCCACTCGGCGGAGGGCGTGCGCGCCACCTCCGCCTGGGTCGGCGGGGTGTCCGTGGGCAGCCCGGCGAACCAGATCAGCCGCCCGTCCGCGGCTCGCCAGTGGCCCATGAACGTACGGCCGAAGGCGAAGTGCATCACGCCCGGCTCGGCCCCGACGCCGCAGTCCGCCGGCGCGTAGCCGCCGAAGCTCAATATGCCGCCGTACTCGGGGGCCGGGGCCAGCGGGTCGATCAGGGTACGGACGGTCGAACGGATGCCGTCGGCGCCGATCAGGATGTCCGCGGTCGCGGACGTTCCGTCGGCGAAGCGGGCCACGACGCCGTCGGGCGCCTCCTCGGCGGACACCAGCCGCTTGCCGAACTCGAAGCCGATGCCCTCGGCCACCGCGTGGTCCGTCAGCGCCCGGAACAGCCGGTCGCGCCGCAGGGTCAGCAGGGGCGGCAGTTCGGGGAAGCCGCCGAAGCTTGTGAGGCGGTTGCCCGCGCCGTCCGACATCACCATGCCGGGCACCGGGTGCCCGACGGCCCGTACGGCCGTGTCCGCGCCGACCGTCTCCAGCACGGCCAGGCCGTTCGGCGCCAGCCCGAGCCAGGCCCCGACGCCGTCCGCCGCCGCGGGGTACGCCTCATACACCGTCGCCTCGACGCCCGCCTTGCGCAGCGCCAGCGCCGCCACCGGGCCCGCCACTCCGCCGCCTATGACCAGCGCCGTACGGACGCCGGAACGGGCCTCGGAACGGACCTCGGGACGCCTGTCGGAACGTTCGTCGGAACGTCCGTCGGAACGGACGCCGAAGCCGTGATCCCTGTGGTCCCCGTTGTTGCTCATAACCCCTCCTGTGGGCTCGTCGCCATCCTCACCTCGCCATAGTTACAGAGTTACTAGTTTCATTGCAACTAGTCCTCTGGTCACTACCATGGCCTGATGACGACCGCCCCCGTGAAAAGCTCCCCGCTCGGCCTGACCGTGCTCGCGCTGCTCCATTACCGGCCGCTGCACCCCTACGGCATCCAGCAGCTGCTCAAGCAGTGGGGCAAGGAGCAGGTCGTCAATGTGGGCCAGCGCGCCGGGCTGTACCGGACGATCGAGCGGCTCCAGGCCGGCGGGCTGATCGCGGTCCGGCAGACGGAACGCGACCAGCAGTACCCCGAGCGGACCGTCTACGAGGTCACCGACGAGGGGCGGGCCGTCACCCGCGAGTGGCTGGAGCAGATGCTGGCCGTGCCGAAGGCGGAGTTCCCCGTCTTTCCGGCGGCGCTGTCGAACATGCTCATGCTCGACCCCGGCGAAGTGACCCCGATCCTCGAACGGCGGGCCGCCCACCTCGCCGAACAGCGCGCCGGACTGGAGCACGCCTTCACCGAGACCCCGCCCGGCCTGCCGCGCATCACGATGATCGAGAACGAATACCTGCTCGCCGTCCTCGGCGCCGAAGAACGCTGGCTGCGCGGGCTCATCGACGATCTGCGCGACGGCCGCCTGACCTGGTCGCGGGAGATGCTCACCACGTTCGGTGAGGCTTCGGGGGAGGCTACCGGGGCAGTTTCCCCCGAAGCCTCCGGACAGGCTTCGGAGTCGGAGTAACGGTCGGCTGCGTCTCGACCGCTTCAGCTCGCGTCCCAACCGGTGCAGTCCGTGTCCAGACCGTTTCAGCTCACGCCCCGACCGTTTCAGCTCACGAGGAGAGCCGCGTCCCAACCGCTCGCCGGCCGGGCGTCCGTCGCGTAGGCGTGGAGGGACAGGGCGATGCCGGCGGCCCCCGTCAGCAGTCCGACCCGGTTCTCCACACCGTTCTCAAAGCGATAGCCGTACGGACGCCGGGCGTCGTAATCCGCGAGGAGCCGTGCGGCCAGAGCATCGCCCCGCGCGGCCAGGCGGGCGCTGCCGCTTTCGGCGGCCATGACGCGGCAGATGTGCAGCAGCCCCGCCCGGCCATGGCAGAGGGCGTTGTCCGTCACCCGGCGAGGGTGGTCCAGGTCGGCGGCGAGCGCTTCGACCGCGGTCCGGCGCAGGTCGGCGCGGTCCAGGGCCTGGCCCGCGCGGAAGAGTGCGACGGCGGTGCCGGGCGTGCCGTAGCACCAGGCGGTACGGGCGGGTGGGGGCGGCGCCGCGCCGTACCGCTCCAGGGGCATCAGCGCGGGCCAGCCCCCCTCGCCCGTGCGGTGGGCAAGTAGTTCCCGGGCCAGGGCGGCCACCGCTCTCCGCGCTCCGGGAACGTGGACGCCCGCGCGCAGCGCCGCCGACAGGACCGCCAGCGGGCCGCTGATGCCGTGCGCCAGGCCGAAGTTGACGTGGCCCCGGGGGTAGGCCGGGTCCGGCGTCGGGTCGCCGGAGGGCCCGGACGGGGACCACCAGCCCGGTGCCGGTTCGCCGTTCACCGGGAGTGGGCGGGCCAGGCGGACCAGGTAGGACAGCGCCTCGGCCAGTGTGTCGTGGTGCTCCGCTCGCCGGGAGAGCAGCAGGCGGGTCAGGCCGGTGACCCCGTTGGCCAGGTCGTACCGGGAGCAGGGCACCCCGGCCCGGCCCTGTTCCAAGCGGTCGCGTTCGCCCTTCAGGGCACGCCGGAGCGCGCGGTCCAGCACCGGGTCCAGCCGCTCGAACAGGCCGCCATAGCCCTGCGGCGTCCGCCGGGCGGTGTGCGCGGCGAAGGCCAGCGCCGGTACGCCGTGGTAGAGGGCGGTGGCTGCCGGGCCGGGCAGATGGGCCGCCGCGGCGGCCAGGTGCGCGTGGGCGGACGCTCGTAACGCCGGGTCGTGGTGCGCGAGTTCGGCGAACAGCAGGGCCACACCGGGGTGTCCGCCGTCCAGACTCAGCGGCGACCAGGCTGAGGCGGCCGAAGAAGTCGAAGAAGCCGAAGCGGCTGAAGCAGTCGAGGTGGCTGAAGCGGTCGAGACGGCTGAAGCGGTGCGCTCGGGGTCCGCCAGTCGGGACGCCAGTTCGGCCGCCACCTCGGCGGCCCTGGCGCGCAACTCACTTCCCCCTGACGGCATTTCGACCGTAGAGACTGACGTCATCGGGCATGCCTCGCGCGGTCGGTGTGGGCCTGGGCCGCGCCGCGCGCCACGGCGTGCGCGAGGCGTTCGGCGTCCCGGTCCGCGCCGACCAGCCGGTTGTGGTGCATGTGCAGCAGGGAACTCAGCACGTGGTCCGGTTCAGACCAGCAGCGGGCGCCCGGCTCGCCCAACGGGCCCAACTCCTCCAGTTCCCGCAGCAGATGTCCGTAACGGGCGGTCGCCTCGGCACGCCGTTCCCACAGCGCGCGCAGCGTCTCGTCGGCGGCCGGGCCCGGACCGGGGCGATAGGGATCGATCAGGGGGAGCGCCTGGCGGCGGCGTCGCCGGAACGCCTGATGGCACTCCTCGTCCTTCGCTATCGACCGCAGCAGCCAGGCCGCGCCACCGCACTCCGCTTCCGTCTTCCTCTCCCCTTCCGCATCTCCCTCCCCCGCCGCATCAGCCGTCTCGTGGAACGCGCGCGCCAGGTCCGCGAAGCCCGCCGCCGCGAGCAGCAGCGGTTCCGTGGCGTCCCGGCGGTCGTAGCGGCGGCGCAGGTGTTCCAGTACGGCCACGCTGTCGGCGTGGAAGACCCGCTCCGCCGCCGCCATGGCCTCCGGCCCGCCGTAACGTTCCAGCTCCGGGTCGTAGCTGTCCCACACCACCCGGCCGATCATGCCGCTCTCGTGCAGCGCGGCGGCGGTCTGGTGCAGCCGGGGCAGCAGTTGCCGCGCCAGTACGGGCGACGGGGCGTGGAAGCGCAGCCGCAGGTGCGGGCCGCCGGCGTCGCTGTAGCGCAGGAAGAACCAGCGGTCGACCTGCGCGGGAAGGTCGCCGAGCAGCGGTGGCAGATGGGCGGCCAGCAGTTCCTCGTGCAGTTGGGCGGGTGCGTAGAGGCTGGCCTGGAGCCACTCCCCGCCCGGCAGGTGAACGGTCCCGGGCGGGCGTGCGGGAGCGGGGCGACGGCGGGGGGCCGGGCCCGAGGCACTGCGAGAGACCGGGTCCGAGGGGCGGCGAGAGGCCGGGTCCATCTCCGGATCATTCGAATGGCCGAAGCGCGGAACCCTCCGCAGCGGAATGACCACCTCTGCGTGGTGTGTCCCCGCCGCCCCCCGCAGCCACCCGTCCGGCGCCCCGGCCGCGTCGGCGGGCGTCTCGCGCAGTTCGGACTGGTCGGTGCGGAGCAGTTCGTGCCGCAGCAGTTCCGGGTGGCCGGGCCGGGCCAGGTCGAGCTGTACGTAGCGGTCCGCCCAGCCGACCTGCACCCGGTCGGGCACGCGCCACTGCCGCTGCCAGCGGCGGAACGCCTCCCACCACCGCGCGAACGGCGCACCGGGATCGCGCAGTTCCGCGTCCGGCCGCCAGCGCGCCGGGCTCAGGACCGTACGCCCGTAACGGACCCGCGGCAGGTGGGGCAGCATCTCGGCGCCGCTCCAGTGCCACATCTGCCAGCGCCGCCGCCCGCTCGCGGCGACCTCGCACACGAAGCGCGCCGCGTTGGGCAGGTCCCACCGCGGGTTGAGCATGTGGAAGACGGCGGGAGCCACCGGGCGGCCGGTGGCGGCCTCGGCCAGGTGGAGGCGCTCGTGGTCGGCGCGTACGGACAGGTCGCGCGGGTCGAGCACGCCGGGGTCGTCGGGGTCCGCGAAGCAGCCCACCGGCAGGAGGCGGTCCAGCCAGCGCGGCACCTGCGCGACGTTGCCGACCCGCGACCGGCCGGGGCGGAAGGCGACCTGCGCGCGCAGCGCGTCCCCCGGGCTCGCCTCCTCCCCTTCCCGTACGAGCGCGGCGACCTCGGCCTCGGCCTCTTTCCCCATCAGGTAGCCGAACCGCCCCAGCATCGCCCCGGCCTGCCGCGACCCGTTGGCCAGTACGAGCCGGAAGTCGCCGCCGGCCAGCGCGTCGGCGTCCGCCGCCAGCAGGTGGGCGCCCACCTCCAGCGAGGCCGGAGGCAGGCCGTGCGCATCGGCCGGCAGGCGCACCAGCGGGTGGTCCTCGTCGAGTACGACCTCACCGTCGCCCGTCAGCACCGCCTGCTGGGCCAGCGCCGCCAGGGCGCGGTCGCGCTCCTGGTCCGGAGGGTCGGCGGGGGCGCTGCGCGTACTGGGCGGGCGCAGATATCCGGCGGGCGCGCCCAGTCCGACGGCGGGGTCGAGTACGTCCGTCAGCGATACGAGGCGGTCGGTGCCGTAACGCTCCAGGAACGCCCGGTGGTACTCGCGCAGATGCGCCGGCCCCGCCGTGCGCGGGGCGAGCCGCCACAGCAGTTCCGCCGCGCGGGCGGCCTCGGCCGCGACGGCGGCGGGCAGCCGGGCCTCGGCGTCCAGCGCGAGATCGACGTGCAGCGGGTCGGACGCTCCGTGCAGCCGCCGCATCCGCGCGGAGAGTCCGCCCAGCGCCGGGCCGCCGTGGCCGAGCGGAGTGGCGGCGTACCGCTCCAATCCTTCTTTTACGGACGTCAGCTCGGCTCGTTCCGGCAGCGCCTGCCCAGGTATCCCGGCGCTGGCGCGCAGTACGTAGCCGAGCGGGTCGACCTCCTCCAGCGGCGGCCGGGCCCGCGTCAACAGGATCTCCTTGCCGACCAGTTGGGCCAGCACGCCGTCCACCGCCTGCGCAGTCGCGCCGGGGAACCGCTCCAGGAGCCCTTGGGCCAGCTCCGCCCCGAGGACGGGACGGCGGGCCAGTTCCAGGACGGCCGCGACCACGGAGGTGTGGCGCACGCTCACGTCTTGGACGGTGCGGGCATCGGCCTCATGGCCACCCTCGGCGGACTCGGCGGACTCGGCGGACTGCGGTACGTACGGCAGCACCAAGCGTCCGCCGCGCACCCGGCACAGCGAATTGGCCACCACTTCCAGCCGGCGCAGCACGTCGGGGCGCCGCTCCCAGGCGGCGACGAGGCCGGTCAGCCACTCGCGGTCGGGGCGTACCGCGCGGCGGTGCGCGGCGCCGAACCGCACCGCGGGCGCCTCGCCCGGACCGGCGAAGCGCACCGGGGCGACGCCGGCCATCAGCCCGAACGGCGTGGCGCGCGTACTCATCCGCAACCGGTACAGGGTCAACGCCCGCACCGCACGGCGGAGTTGGGGCAGACTCGCTTCCTCACCCGCGTCCAGCACCCGGCTCAGCAGCCCGGCCAGGGAGGGGCTGGAGACCGCGACCGCCTCTCGTACGAACGGGTCGGCCGCCAGGGCGCGGAGGGAGGCGGTGAGGCCGGCGGCGGATTCCTCCGCGGGAACATCGACCTCGCCCGCCGCCGGACCATCGGCCGTAGGGACGGACGCGTGCACCGGGAGCACCGGAGCGCGCAGCATGCCGATCCCGGCGACCTCGTAGCGGAACTGCTGGGACACCTGCGCGCACTCCTCACCCGGACGCGGCGCGGACAGCAGCGCCCGCCCGCTCTCCGCTCTCCGCTCGCCCGCCCACCCCTCAAGGGCCGGGGCTCATCGGCACCTCAGGGGCCGGGGCCCGGCGACACCTCAAGGGCCGGGGCCCGTCGGCTGCGCGCCGCGGGCCCCGGAACTGCCGGAATCAGTGGCAGATGAAAGTGATGACGCTGGTGGTCTCGGCCTTGGGGTCGTTGTCCCCGTTGTCGGCCTCCTGCTCGGTGACGGTCTCACGGAGGTCGAGGTCGAATTCTTCCATCAGAGCGGTAGGCATATCAGCTCTCCTATGGTGGGAAACGAAGTCAGTGCGCCACGGGGAAATAGGACACCGGCGGCCGAAAAGCTTCGGCGCAATACGGTGAACTCGCCGCACTCACCTGCTGGTTGATCAGGCGTTGGCAACCGTAGAACCGCCCGATCAGGGCTGTCAACAGGCACGGGGCCCTTAACGAACCCCTTACTCCACCCAAACTGAATGCCTGCCACTCATATGCATGTATCAGCCTGGCACCCATGCGGGGTAAACGCGATAAGGCTCAGAAGTTCCTCAACAAAAAGGACGTAAAGCCGAATGGCCTGTACCAACCGAAGGCCGGTGCTACACCGCCCGACAGCCCCCGCATTGCCGATCTCATGACGAAACCGATAGAGATGTTTGACGTCTTCATAAAGTGACCGGCCGGTACAACTACTGTGCGTCCAAGCCGACTCGCCCAATGCCACGTCGATGCCGTCGATGCCGTCGATCGAGGTAGTCCCGTACGAGTGCGCATCTCCGTAGCCACCGGGACGCCGAGGCGACGAGGCGACGAGAGGACGGGGCGCGTCACAGGGGCCCGTGGCGACCGGGGCAAGATGCAGGACGAAGACGATGCCCCGCAGCACCCGTACAAAGCAGATACAAAGCAGAACCAGGAGTACCCCGTGCCCGACCCGCTCGCGCGCCCGAACCCCCGCCCCCGCCGCTCCGTGCTCTACATGCCGGGCGCCAACGAACGCGCCCTGGAGAAGGCCAAGTCCCTCCCCGCCGACGCCCTCATCCTCGACCTGGAGGACGCCGTCGCCCCGGACGCCAAGGCCGCGGCGCGCGAGCGGGTCGCGGCGGCCGCCGCCTCGCGGGAGTACGGCCACCGCGAGGTGACGATCCGCGTCAACGGCCCCGGCACCCCCTGGCACGCCGACGACCTGCGTGCCGCCGCGGCGGCCGGCCCGGACGCCGTCGTCGTGCCCAAGGTGGACTCGGCCGCGACCGTACGAGCCGTCGAGCGCGCCCTCGAAGCGGCCGGCGCCCCCGACCGCACCGCCGTCTGGGCCATGCTCGAAACCCCGCGCGCCATGCTGGACGCCCGTACGGTGGCCGCCGCCGGCGAACGGCTCACCGTGCTCGTACTGGGCACCAACGACCTGGCGAAGGAGCTCCACGCCGAGCACGTACCCGGCCGGGCTCCCCTGCTGACCTCCCTTTCCCTCTCCCTCCTGGCGGCCCGCGACACCGGCAGGGCGATCCTGGACGGGGTCTACAACGACGTGCGCGACCTTGAAGGGTTCGAGGCCGAGTGCGTACAGGCGCGGCAGTTCGGCTTCGACGGGAAGACCCTCATCCACCCCTCCCAAGTCGACCCCTGCAACCGCGTCTTCGCACCGTCCGACGCCCAGGTCGACCACGCGCGACGGGTCATCGACGCGTTCGAGGAGGCCGCCCGCGCCGGTCGCGGCGTCGCCACCGTCGACGGCCGCATGATCGAGAACCTGCATGTCGAGGACGCCCGCCGCATCCTGGCCGTCGCGGCGGCGATCGACGGAACGGCCGACGGAACGGTCTTCGGGACCGTAGACCGGCACTAGAAACCGCCCATCGGCGACCGGGCGAGCGCACCCCCAATCCGAGGCCGAAGAAACCGGGGCCAAGGCGTGAAGGCACGAAGACGCGAAGACGCGAGGACGCCAAGGCACGAAGGCGCGAGGAGCAGCACAGCATGAGCACGAGCATGAGCACGGCCCGTACCGTCACCGACGTCCTTCAGCCCCGCAACGTCCTGCTGATCGGCATGCTCGGCATCGGGCTGGCCGCGGCCGGCGACTGGACCGGCCTGCTGTGGGGGCTTCTCGGCGCCCTGTGCGCCGGGATCGTTCCCGCCGGGTACATCGAGTGGGAGCGCAAGCGCGGCACCTGGGGCGACCGGCACGTGGTCGACCGTACGAAACGGGGGCCGATATTCCTCGTGATCCTCGGCTCCATAGGCGCCGGAGCCGTGATCATGGTTCTCGGGCACGCGCCGACGGCCATCCTCCTGGCGATGCTCGCCCTCTGGGCGATGACCGTCGTCCTCCTGGCCGTCAACGCCGTCTGGAAGATCTCGGTGGACTCGGCGGTCGCGTCGGCCGTCGTGGCGCTGCTCGCCGTCGTGCACTCCCCGTGGTGGCTGCTCGCGTACGCCCTGGCCATCGCCGTGTGCTGGTCCCGCGTCGCGCTGCGCTACCACTCCGTCGGTCAGACGGTCGCGGGGGCGACCCTCGGGGCGGCCACGGCGGGCGCGCTCCTGTTCGTCTGAGCCGCTGCACGGGCGTCACGGAGAGGGCAGCCGGCCCGTACGGTCCGTACTACTCGCACCACCTGCACCACCCACGCCACCTGCACCACCTGCACCACTCGCGCCACCCGTGCCACCCGTGCCACCCGCGCCCATAGTCCCCAGGCGGGCGCACAGGCACGCGGCGGCGAGGGCGAGGGCGGCCAAGGTCAGAGCGGTCGCGTCGAAGGAGTGGGCGAAGCCCGCGGCGGGGACGGGCTCGGCGGGGTTCTCCGGGTTGGCGCCCAGCACCGCGCGGTACAGGGCGCCGATCGCGGCGACGCCCAGCGCCATCCCGGCCTGGGTCACGGTGTTGAGCACCCCGGACCCCGCGCCCGCGTCGTCCGGGTGCACCCGCGCCAGCACCGTGTCGATCAGCGGCGCCACGACCAGCCCCTGCCCGAGTCCGGAGGCCCCCATGAGCGCGCCGAGCAACCAGCTCTGCGTGCCGGGGAGTTCGGAGGTCACGGCCGGTACGGCACACAGAGCGGCGGCCATGATGGCACCGCCCGCCACGGAGACCTTGATGCCGAAGCGGGCCGCGAGCCTGCGGCAGGCGGCGGACGCCACGACGAACCCGAGGCCGAGCGGCACGAAGACCAGGCTCGCCCGCATCGCCGACAGCCCGAGCCCGGACTGGAGGTGGTAGGTCAGGACCAGGAACAGCCCGGCGTTGCCGGCGAAGAAGACGGCCACCGTCGCCATGCTGGTGGGGAACCCGGGGGCACGGAGCAGCCGGCGCGGCAGCAGCGGTTCGGCGCCGGTGTCCTCCAGCCGCCGCTCCCAGCGCAGGAGAGCCGCTGTCAGCAGCACGCCGAGGGCCGCGCTCGGCCAGGTCCACCACGGCCGGCCCGCGTCCGGGCCCATGACGAGCGGTACGAGCGCGAGCGGCAGGATCAGTGCGGTCAGCACCACTCCGACCAGGTCCAGGCGCGGCCGTTCGGCGCTGCGGCTCTCGGCCAGGGCGGGCACGGCCGCGGCGAGGACGGCGATCCCGATCGGCACATTGATCAGGAAGATCATGCGCCAGCCGAGCCCGGCCACATCGAGATCGAGGAGAAGCCCGCCGCCGACGAGCCCGGCGATGACGCCGAGGCCGATGGCGGCCCCGTACGCGCCGATCGCGCGGGCCCGGTCGCGCTCGGCCGTGAACCGCGCCCTGATGATCGACAGCACCTGCGGCGTCATGAGCGCCGCCGCCAGCCCCTGGAGCACCCTGGCCGCGATCAGCGCACCGGGGGTGGGGGCGAGGGCACAGAGCAGGGAGGTCGCGGTGAACGCCGCCACGCCGTACTGGAACACCTTCTTGCGGCCGGCCCGGTCCCCGAACCGGCCGCCGGCGACCACGCCGGCCGCGTAGGCGATGACGTAGCCGTCGATGATGAACTGGGTCTGCCCGAATCCGGCGCCGAGGCCGGACTGGATGGCCGGGGCCGCCACATTCACGATGAACATGTCGATCTGGCTCATGAACATCGCGAGGAGTACGACGCCGAGCCCCGCCCACGCACGGCGGCCCGCGCGGGGCGCCGGGGCCCCTTCGCCGGGGCCGGCACCGGTCCTGGGCCCGGGCCCGGCCTCGGTCGCCTTGCCCGTCGGTACGGTCACGCCGCCCCCCTTCGCGAGGGTGGCATACTGAGGCCGCCCGCTCGTTTAGCTCTGAATTTAGAGCTAAACGTACACGCTCGCTGGAGGAATCGCATGCACCGGGGAGAACAGCCGGCCCAGCCGCCCGAGGAAGCCGACCGCCCCGCCGACCAGGGCGGCTCCGAGCAGGACGGCCCCACCCAGTTCGACCCCGACCAGAACGGTCCCGGCCAGAACCGTCCCGCCCAGACAGGCCCCGACCAAGCCGCTCCCGACCAGGCCGCCTCCGAACAGACCGGTCCCGACCAAGCCGGTCCCAACCAAGCCGGTCCCAACCAGGCCGCCTCCGACCCGGCCGTCTCCAGCGCGCCGGCCACCTCCGACCAGGTCGACGAGATCGCCGCCGCGTGGCAGCGCGAACGGCCCGGCACCCCGGTCGACGCCATCGGCGTCGTCACCCGCGTCTGGCAACTGGCCAAGCTCTTCGGCGACGACCGACGCCGCGTCCTGGCCGCCGTCGGCATCGACTCCGCCACGCTCGACCTACTCAGCGTCCTGCGGCGCGGCGGCCCCCCGTACACCCTCAGCACCCGCGAGCTGGCCGCCCAGTCCCTGGTCACCGCGGGGGCGATCTCGCAGCGGCTGACCAGGGCCGAGCAGGACGGACTGGTGACCCGCCGCGGCGCGGGCGGCCGTACGCGGGCCGTACTGGTGGAACTCACCCCGGCCGGACACGACCTCGTCGAGCGAACGGTCGACCAGGTCCTGACCCGCGAGGCCACCCTGCTCTCCGGCCTCCCCGAAGCGCGCCGCGACGAACTCGCCGCCCTGCTGCGCACCTTGCTGGAGGACGTACAGGAACGCGTGGGCCAACACGGGGTGTCGCATGTAGGCGGCCCCTGACCGCGACGGGCACGGGCCTGTAAACGCAGTATTTCAGCCCCGCCGCCAACACATGGCCGAAGCTTGACTGTTCGCGTTCGGACTGTCGCCCTAGGGTGACATTGCCCGGTCCCGACATCGCGGATTTTGTTCGCACACGTCGGCTCCGCGCCCGTCTGCCAGCGGTCTTCCCCGGGAGATGGGGGCCTCCCCCGTGGTCCCCAAGCGTCCGGGGAAGGCCGCTTTCCCATTACCGCCTTCCCGCTCCCCGCCTTCCCACCCTTCCGCTTCCCGCTTCCCGCTTCCCGCTTTGGCCGAACCGCTAGGTTCCCGGTCGCACAGCGAGATAACGGTCGAATGCCTCCCGGGCGTCGGGGACGAACGTCTCGCTCCGGACCAGCTCTACGAGTTCGGGTTCCGTCAGCCAGTCGTGCCAGGCGATCTCGTCGGGGTCAGGCGTGACGGGTTCGGTCACGACGGCCTCGTGCAGGGCAAGCCAGTACGGGCTGATCGTTCCCGCACACTGGAACTTGAACACGAACCTCAGCCGGCAGCGGACCCCCAGCTCCTCCGCCAACTCCCGTGCGGCGGCCCGTTCGTAGGACTCGGCGACCTCGACGGCCCCGCCGAGCATCCAATTGAAGTGGCCCGGGAAGCGTGAGGTGTTCTCGGAACGGCGGTGTACGAGCGTCCGCCCGTCGCCATCACGGCACACGATCGTGGCGATGCGGTGCAGCCAGCCGTTGCGGATCGCGTCGCCCCTGCTGACGATGCCCAGGACTTCGTCGCGGTCGTCAACCCGTTCAACAAGTTCACCCATGGGGCACAAGATGCCATGGAGCAGCGGGGGCCAGCCGGAATCAGCGGTTCGGCAGGACTTCACAGCGCAGGCCGGACGGCTGCTGCCGCAGGCCGGGCGCCTGTTACCGCAAGGCGGACGCCTGTTGCCCCAGGTCGGAAGCCTGTTGCCGCAGGGCGGCGACAGCCGCGTCGGCTTGCGCGGAGCGCCGTTCGTCGGTCACCGCGACGGTCGCGCGCCCCTGCCAGTGACGGTCCTCGACCCGGACGACGCGCACGCCGGACGGAGCGGAGGGGACCGCCATGCCCGGCAGCAGGCAGACCCCCAGACCGGCGGCCACCATCCCCAGCCGGGTGGACCAGCCGCGCGCCTCATGAACGACGACCGGCCGGACGAGGGTCGGCCAGGCGCCGTAGTACGGGGTGTCGCCGACGGCGCTCTCGACGATCCAGCCGTCGTGGCGCAGCTCGTCGGCCCGTACCAAGGAGCGGGAGGCCAACGGGTGATGCCGGGGCAGGGCGACCCGTAGGTCGTCCTCCAGGAGCGTTTCCTGACGCAACCCGTCGAGGTCGTGCTCCTGCGGCCCGGCGCACACTCCCACGACGGCGACGTCCAGCCGACGGGAGCGCAGCCGCCTCAGAAGAGTGGGGGTCGATTCCTCCGTGAAGCGGACGGTCACATCAGGGTGTTCGTCCGCCAGTTGCGCGAGGGCCCGGGGCGCCAGGGCCACCGCTGCGGCCGGGGTCGCGCCGATGGCCACGCTGCCCGTGACGCGCTGCCCCAGTGCGCCGACCTCGCGGACGGCGGCGTCGAGGCTCGCCAGCACATCGGCCGCGTGCCGCGCGAAGGCTACGCCGGCCTCCGTGGGCGTGACCCCGCGCGCCCTCCGCTCGAAGAGGGCCGTGCCCACGGCGGCCTCGACGAGCCTCATCTGCCGGGATACAGCCGATTGCGTGTAGCCGAGGGAGGCCGCCGCGTCGCTGAAGGAGCCCGTCGCGGCGACCTCACGCACCACCCGCAGCCCAACGAGAGTCACGTCCGTCATGTGCTCCACCCTATGCCGAGGTATTCCCATAAGGCATATCTGACGTTCTCAATCATCATTTGTTCGCACACCTGAGGACGTGCACGCTGGGTCTCACACACCGCCGGCAAACAACCACACGACATGGGAGGACCCGCGATGGAAGACACACGGGACGCACACCACGCACGAAACGCACAGGACTCACAGGACGCACAGGACTCGCACAAGAAGGCCGTCATCGAACACTTCCTGGGCCTCTACGCCAAGGGGCGGTGGGGAGCCGCCGACAACACGGAACCGCTGGACCAACTCCTGGACTGCCTCACCGACGACGTCGAGTGGTGGATGAGCGGGGCCCCAGGCGACGGTTACGTCACCAAGGACCAGTTCCGCACCCTGTTGGAACCGCTCGACTCACTGACGGACGGCCCCTTGGTCATCACGCCCACCGAATGGACCGTCCAAGGCCCCCGGGTCGCCGTGGAGGCGTACTCGACGATGAAACTGAAGAACGGGCGCGACTACCGCAACCGCTACCACTTTCTCTTCGAGATCAGCGGCGACAAGATCAGCAAGTACCACGAGCACCACGACACGGCGCACGTGAACAGCACGATGTGGGCTGAGTGAGAACGACCCCCGAGGGGGCGCCCCGCCCCGGACCGGGCCCCGCTCTCCACCGGCCCAGCTCCCCACCGGCCCCGCTCCCGGCCAGCTCCCGCTCCCGACCGGCGCCCGTCCCCGACCGGCCCCCGTACCCGGCCGGGCTGCGTCTCGCCGAGCGGCTACGCCGACACTCCATGGCCGCCCCGGTGCTCGGCAGCGGCCTCCAGTGCCACCGGCAGGCCGTCCAGCACGGTGAACGAGCGGTCGAGGCGGGTGAGGCGCAGGACCCGCCAGACCCTCGGCGAGGGCCGTACGATCCGCAACGCGCCGCCCTTGTCCGCCACTTGGTGCTTGATGCGCAACAGCATTCGCAGGCCGCTGGCGTCCAGAAAGGTCACCGCGCGCAGGTCCACCACCACATCCGGACAGGACCGGTCCAACAGTGACTCCACGTGACCGGCCAAGGTCACGGTCGACCAGATGTCCAACTCTCCGTACAACTCGATGACCAGCGTCTCGTCGGCAAAGCGTTCCCTTAGAAGGAAAGTTTTCTCTGCGTCACCCATGACCTTCCCCCGGTGGCTCCGGTGATTTCCCGCCAGTAACAGAGCGTTGAAGTACGCGTCGCCACCGAGGTCCGGGGTGGCCTCAAAGCGCTCTGCTCTCATCATGCCCCGCAACGGGCCACTTGTACCGCCCCGGACCGTACGCATACAGCGGCAACAAGCCCTGGACGCGCACTTTTGCCGCTACCGGGCCCCTCGCGGCCCCTCCGCGAGGCGGCGGCCCTGGACCGTTCCCCACACCTTTCCCAATCATCACCCTCTGTAATCATCCTTCCGTGTCAAGCTCAATCGGAAAACCCACTTTTCCCAATGACGCCTGAGCTACGGTGAGTTGATGGCATCTCACCCTGCGCATTCGGCGGGACGGAGCGGTCGCGCGCGAAGGGCCCGGCGGCCCGGCGCCGGACCGCCGGCGAGACGTACGGCCCGTGGCATCGCGCACCAGCAGCGCCCACCGCCCCCGCCATCACCGGCCTCAGCTAGCACGTCCCCACCCGCGTCCGCCCACAACGGCCGGACGGGAGCTTTCAACGGCTGGACGCCGCCGGGCGGTTCGACGGCCGTACGCGTCGCATCCAGCACGGAGACCTCATGATGATCATGACCCCGCCACCACCGCACCCCTCCCCTTCGCCGTCCCCGGCACGCCCCGCACCGGCCTCCCCCGCCGCCGCGCACCAGGACTTCCCCGGCGAACTCCGCTGCGTGGGCGCCGCCCGCCGCTTCATCACCCAGCACCTGCGCGACAGCTCGTACGAGCCGCTCATCGACGACGTCGTGCTCCTCGTCAGCGAGCTCGCGGGCAACGCCGTCGTCCATACGCGCTCCGGCGACCCCCGCGGCACCTTCACCGTGCGGCTGCGGCCGACCCGCTCCGCGCTGCGGATCTCCGTGCTCGACCAGGGGGGCCGCAAGGTTCCGCACGTCCGGTACGGCTGCGGCGAGCGGGGCCGGGGGCTCGGCCTGGTCGCCGCCATCGCCGACCGCTGGGGGACGGACGGCGACGGCGACGGCCGGACCGTCTGGTTCGAGGTCTCACCGCCGGCCGGCGGCCACGGCGCCTGACGGCGCGCGCCGCCCGCCCCGCACCACGGCACCGTTACACATGCGAATCGGCCGGCCACTCAAACGAATGCATTCCTCACCTAAAAAGCGAAACCCGACGGAACCCACAAGTCGCCGTACCCCTCTTTGACTTCAGAGAGTTCCTTTTCCCGGAGCTCCACGCCCAGCCGCTCCGAGCCGCGGACCCGCCCCACGCGCCGCCGCTCGGAGCCGAATGGACGGGGTCCTGTCCGTACACCCCCGAACGGCGGGACCCCGTCACCCACCCCGACCGCCCCATGATCGTTTCTGGGCCGCCCCGTTCCGCACCCACGGCCGGTTACGATACTTGCATGGGAGCGCAAGTTGAGGCATGGGATTCCGCCGCGGCCGACCGGGCGATCGCGGTACTGAAGGCGGTGGCCGACCCGACGCGGTACCGCCTGCTGTGGGCGCTGAGCCGCCAGGAACTCCCCGTCGGCAGCCTCGCCGAGATGCTCGGCGCGCACGTCGCCGCCGTCTCCCAGCACCTGGCGAAGCTGCGCACGGCCGGGCTGGTCGAGTCCCGCCGCGACGGCACCCGCATCTACTACCGAGCCGTCGGCCCGCACGTACGGGGCCTGCTGGAAGAGGCCGCCCTCGCGGCCTCCGCCTCCTTCGAAGACCCCGAACCCGCCGGCGGCCCCCCGGCCACCGCCGCCCGAACCCGCACAGCACGAGCCACAGCCCGAGTCCCCAGCGCTGCCCGGGCCCGCCGGCCCCTCGCGGAGTAACCGGACCGCAGGCCGGGCCCCGCGCCCGTACGGCCCCGAAGCCCGTACGGCCCCGGAACCCGTACGGGCGCAGAACCCGCAGCCCCGCACCCCCCGTCACCCCGCGGCCTCGCCGCCCCCCTCGTCCAGGCGGTACTCCTGCGGGTCGGCGTCGAAGGAGTACAGCTCGGCGTAGCGGCCCCAGTCGGTGGCTGTTTCCAGCTGCTGTTCGACCTGTTCGCTGGTGTAGTGGTGGGCGAGCAGGTCACGGAAGAAGCCCGCGCGGAGGGTGCCTTCGGGGTTCTGGCGGAGGCTGGTGGTGATGAGGCGGACGAGGGGGGCGTCCCAGGCCGCTTCGGCGAAGATCTTCTTCGACTGCTGGACGTCGGCCCCGGCGAAGGTGGTGCCGCGTTCGGTCAGCAGCAGGTCGTCCTCGCTGACCGTGGCGAGGTCCAGGAGTTCGAGGGCGTCCACGAGCGGGAGGAGGTCGTCGATCTCCAGTCCGAGGTCGTCGGCGAGGTCCGGGAGGTCGAAGCGGCCGCCGCGGTGGGCGACCATCTCGGCGAGGCCGGACAGGCCGTCGACGCTGGCCGTGGGCAGCGGCGTGTTGGCGGGGGTGCGCTTCTCCATCTCGACCGCTTCCGTACGGCCGGGGATGCGGGTCTCCTTGGCCCGGCCGGTCATCGTCCGGTACACCCGGTCGATGAGGTCCTCGAATTCGGCGGACTGCCGGTCGCGCGGGCGGTCCAGGCCGACCTCGAAGGTCTCGCGGATGGTGCCGGGGCGCGAGCCGAGCACGACGATGCGGTCGGCCATCAGCACCGCCTCCTCGATGTTGTGGGTCACCAGCACCACCGCACGGGTGGGGAACTGGCCGGACTCCCACAGCTCCATCAGCTCGCCGCGCAGGTTCTCGGCGGTGAGCACGTCCAGCGCGGAGAACGGCTCGTCCATCATCAGCACGTCCGGCTCGACGACCAGCGCGCGGGCGAAGCCGACGCGCTGGCGCATGCCGCCGGACAGCTCCTTGGGGTAGGCGGACTCGAAGCCGTCGAGGCCGATCAGGTCGATGGCCTGCACGGCGGCCTCGGCGCGGGCGTCGGGGGCGACGCCCCGGGCCTCCAGGCCGAGTTCGACGTTCTGCTGGACGGTGAGCCACGGCAGCAGCGCGAAGGTCTGGAAGACCATGGCCGTACCGGGGTTGGCGCCGGTCAGCCGCTTGCCGCGGTACGTGACGGCGCCGGAGCTGGCCGGGATGAGCCCGGCCAGGCAGCGCAGCAGCGTGGACTTGCCGGAACCGGACTTGCCGAGCAGCGCGACGATCTCGCCGGCCCGGATGTCCAGGTCGATGCCGGCCAGCACCGGCAGTTCGCGGTCCGCCCCCGCGTAGGACTTGGTGAGGCCGTCGGCGGCGAGCAGCACCTCGCCGTCCGCGGCGCGCGGCAGGACGGTGGGGGCAGAGCTGTTGGGGTTGTTGGGGTGCGTCGCGCGCATGCGGCGCAGGATGTTCAGGGCCATGACGGGCTCCAGAGAGGAAATCGGAAAGGTTCCGGAAGATTCAGGGGGCTACGAGCGTCAGCTCGCCCACGCGCTCAGAGCGCGTATCGCGTATCCGCCAGCCGGTACAGCCGCCGCCACACCAGGCGGTTCAGCCCCACCACGTACACGCTCATCACCGCGACGCCCGCGAGCAGATGCGGGAAGTCGCCGTCGGCCGTGGCCTGCGCGATGTACGCGCCGAGGCCGGTGGCGGTGAGCGTGGTGCCGCCGAAGGTGACGACCTCGGAGACGATCGAGGCGTTCCAGGCTCCGCCGGACGCGGTGATGCCGCCGGTGACGTACGCGGGGAAGACACCGGGGAGGATGAGCCGCTTCCAGCGCTGCCAGCCGCGCACACCGAGGTCGTCCATGGCCTCGCGCAGATCGGTGGGGATGGCCATCGCACCGGCGATGGTGTTGAAGAGGATGTACCACTGGGCGCCCAGCGCCATCAGCAGGATGCCGCCGATGTCGATGGACAGGCCCGTCTTGAGGAAGAACCAGACGGCCAGCGGGAAGAGGAAGTTGGCGGGGAAGCTGGCGAGGATCTGCACCAGCGGCTGGGCGATGCGGGTCAGTTTGGGCGAGAAGCCGATCCACACGCCGATGGGCACCCAGACGACGGTGGCCACGGCGACGAGCACGACGACCCGGGCGAGGGTGGCGAGGCCGAGCAGCAGCGGTTCGCCGAACACGCCCAGCCCGGTGCGCTCGTGCAGGTAGCCGCCGAGGTCGATCAGGCCCCAGAGGATCAGGCCGCCCGCGACGAGGGCGAAGGCGATGTCGCCGGTGCGCTGACGCCGGGGGTCGATGTCCAGCGGCCGGTCGTCGATGCCGAAGACGCGGCCGGCCCGGGCAAGGGCGCGTGCCGTCGGGCGCAGTACGCGGCCGAGCAGCTGGGACCAGTTGGAGCGGCGCAGGAACGCGAGGACGTAGCTGCGCTGCACCTCGGTGGCCTCGGACTGCTCGTTCTTGAACTTCTCCGCCCAGGCGGTGAGCGGCCGCCAGAAGAGGAAGTTCACGCCGATGACCATGACGGCCATGGTGAGGATCGCCCAGCCGACCTTGCCGAGGTCGCCGTCGGCGATGGCGGCGCCCGCGTACGAGCCGACGCCCGGCAGCGCGTAGTCCTTCTGGTTCACGCTGATCGCCTCGGACGCGACGAGGAAGAACCAGCCGCCGCCGAAGCTCATCATGCCGTTCCAGACCAGCCCGATGGCCCCGGCGGGCAGCTCCACCTTCCAGAACCGCATCCACCGGGTGAACCGGAACGAGCGGGACAGCTCGTCGAGTTCGCGCGGCAGCGAGGTCAGGGAGTGGTAGAAGCCGAAGGTCATGTTCCACGCCTGCGAGGTGAAGATCGCGAAGATCGACGCGCACTCCAGGCCGAGCAGGGAGCCGGGGAACAGGGCGATGAAGCCGGATACCGCGACGGTCAGGAAGCCGAGCACCGGGACCGACTGGAGGATGTCCAGGGCCGGGATCAGTACGCGTTCCAGGCGGCGGCTGCGGGCGGCGGCGTAGGCGTAGACGAAGGTGAAGACGATCGACGCGGCGAGCGCGACGAACATCCGCAGCAGGCTGCGCGCCGCGTCGTACGGGAGCTGCGAGGGGTCGGTGTCGACCTTCGCCGACTGGCTGGTGGAGAAGCGGACGGTGGTGCCCTGGCCGACCTTCAGGGTCAGGTAGAGCAGTACCAGGACGGCCGCGGCGACCACCACGTCCACCCAGGTCAGGCGGGTCAGCCGGCCCTTGAGGCGGGACTGCGGCGACTCTCGTGAGGCGGTGGGGTTCGTACGGAACGACATGACGGGAACCTCCGAACCACAGTGGGCATGACGCCGCGGCCCGTGCGTGGCAGGCGCGCCGACGGCACGGGCGGGAGCCGCCCAGCGTGCGGTGAAGAATCGGTGGGGAAGTACGGAGAGCGGGCCGGGGCCTTACGGCCGGGCGGGCGCTCTGCCGCGCGGCGCGGCGGGGGTCCGGCGCGCCGTCGGGTCAGCGGCTGCCGAGGAGGCAGCGCGGACTGGGAGGGTCGGCACCCATGGCTGCCTCCGTTCCGTTGCGTCGTTCCCCTGGAGCCGAGGTCGGCTTCGGGTTCAGGTCCGGGCCGGTTTCACGTGAAACCGAACCTGCATTCGTACGAGCCGGGGCCGGGCCCGTATGAACCGGCCGAGTCCAGGTCGCATCACCGGCAGTCTGCCGCTAATTGCGTTTCTACGCAAATAAGCCGGACCCTCGTCAAGACTCCGTCAAGTAGTTGCGTCAATGTGCAAGTATATGCCTACACTCCAGCCGTCCAGCGGGAACCGGGAGACGCCTCGCCAGGCGAGGCGCGTTCCCTCCGGAGCCCGGAAGGAACGGGCACAGGAGTCCCGTCATGACCGACCTGACCACCGCGGCGGCTCGCCCCACCGCTGCCGCCACCGCCACCGCCTCCACCGCCCCGCACGCCATCCGCGGCGCGCTCGGCACCATCGAGGCCGGCGACACCGCCCCGCGCCGCGGCCCGTCCGCGAAGTTCAAGACGCTGCTCGCCGTCGTCGGCCCCGGCCTGATCGTCATGGCGGCCGACAACGACGCGGGCGCGTTCGGCACCTACGCCCAGGCCGGACAGGACCACGGCACCCGGCTGCTGTGGACGCTGCTGCTGCTCATCCCCGTGCTGTACGTGAACCAGGAGATGTCGCTGCGGCTCGGCGCGGTGACCGGCGTCGGGCACGCGCGGCTCATCCTGGAGCGGTTCGGGAAGTTCTGGGGCGCGTTCTCCGTCATCGACCTCTTCCTGCTGAACGCGCTGACCCTGGTCACCGAGTTCATCGGCGTCGCCCTCGCCGTCGGCTATCTGGGACTCCCCCGCACCGCGAGCGTGCTCCTCGCCGCCGCCGTGGTGATCGCCGTCGCCGCCACCGGCTCCTTCCGCCGCTTCGAACGGGCCGCGATCGGGCTGGTCCTGGGCTCCCTGCTGCTCGTACCGGTCTACTTCCTCACCCACCCGGCCACCTCGCGCGCCGCCCACGACTTCGTCGTGCCCGGTCTGCCGCACGGCTCCCCGCTCTCCGACGTCATGCTGCTGATCGTCGCGATCGTCGGCACCACCGTCGCGCCCTGGCAGCTCTTCTTCCAGCAGTCGTACGTGGCCGACAAACGCGTCACGCCGCGCTTCCTGCGGTACGCGCGGGCCGACCTGGCCCTCGGCATCGCCCTCGTGATCATCGGCGCCGCCGCCCTGACGGGGATCGGCGCGGCCGCCTTCGCCGGGACCGCCGGGGCCGGGCACTTCACCGACGCCGCCGGGATCGCGCACGGCGTCGAGCACAGCGCGGGCCGGCTGGCGGGCGTGCTGTTCGCGATCGCGCTGCTGGACGCCTCGGTCATCGGCGCCGCCGCCGTCTCGCTGTCCAGCGCGTACGCGCTCGGCGACGTCCTGGGGTTCCGGCACTCCCTGCACCGGGGCGTGCGGGGCGCGGGCGTCTTCTACGCCGTCTTCGCCGGGCTCGTACTGGCCGCCGCCGGGACCGTGCTCGTCCCCGGCGCGCCGCTCGGCCTGCTCACCGAGGGCGTGCAGGCGCTGGCCGGGGTGCTGCTGCCGGCGGCCACGGTCTTCCTGCTGTTGCTCTGCAACGACCGCTCCGTGCTCGGTCCGTGGGTCAACGGCCGCTGGACCAACGCCGTCGCCTGCCTGGTCGTCGCGGTCCTGGTGACCCTCTCCCTCATCCTGACCGCCTCGGTGCTCTTCCCCGCCCTCGGGACGGCCGCGATCCTCGGCACGGCGGCGGCCTGCGGGGGTGCGGGGCTGCTGGCCGCCGGGTACGCGGAGGTGCGCCGCATACGAAAGGGGTGGGCGCGCGGCGGGCGGCCCATCGACCGTACGGGCAGGGCCGGTTGGCGCATGCCGCCACTGGCCGCGCTGCCCCGGCCCCGGATGTCCACCGGCCGCCGCGTGGGGCTGACGGCGCTGCGTACGTACCTCCTCGTGGCGGCGGTCCTGGTGGTCGTCCGTACGGTGCAGCTGGCCGCGGGCCGCTGATCCGCCCGCCCCCGCCCTTTCGGCCGCGTCCATGGTTCGACGGTTCGGAATCAGCCAGATCGCCGGACCGGGAGATGACCGCGCCCACATACCCGCACAGTGTTCACCCCCATGAATTGTCATGAACATCGACTTCAGCGGGGCAATGCATTCCGCATAACCAGCGGAATGGGCAATTCCGCGCCGCCCGCCAGGGCCTTGGTCGCCTTCAAGCCATCGCGTCGTCACTCTGGATTCACCAGTCGCTGCTGTGCTTCACTCCGTCGGCATCCGGCCGGCCGAAGAGAGGGAAATGCTCGTGCGAAGACTGCGCCTGACCCGCCGCCATGTCACATGGAGCGCCGCCGTGGTGCTCGCGACCGCCGTCGCCGTGCCCGCCGGGGCCAGTGCCTTCGGCCCGGCGGACAAGGTCCGCGCCGCCGTCAAGGACGGCCCGGCCAAGAACGTCATCCTGCTGATCGGTGACGGCATGGGCGACTCGGAGATCACCCTCGCGCGCAACTACACCGTGGGCGCGGCCGGCCGGCTGAACATGGACACGTTCCCGATGACCGGCGCGTACACGACGTACTCCGTCGACAAGCACGGCAAGCCGGACTACGTCACCGACTCCTCCGCCAGCGGCACCGGCTGGGCGACCGGCCACAAGACCGTCAACGGCCGGGTGTCGAAGACGCCGGACACCAACAAGGCGATACCCACACTGCTGGAGATGGCGCAGCACGGCGGCCTCGCCACCGGCTCCATCACCACCGCCGACCTCACCGACGCGACCCCCGCGGTGCAGGCGTCGCACGTCACCGACCGCGACTGCCAGGGCCCCGAGGACATGAAGAAGTGTTCCGTGGACCGCATCAGCAAGGGCGGTCCGGGGTCGATCGCGGAGCAGAGCGTCAACCACAAGGTGGACGTGCTGCTCGGCGGCGGCAAGGGCCACTTCGACCAGAAGGTCAAGGAAGGCCAGTACAAGGGCAAGACGGTCACCGAGCAGGCGAAGAAGCTCGGCTACCAGGTCGTCACCGACGCCAAGGCGATGAAGAAGGCCAAGGCCGGTCAGCCGGTGCTCGGCCTCTTCGCCGACTACGACATCCCGATCGAGTGGACCGGCAAGACCGCCACCGGCAAGGGCACCGACCCGCAGCGCTGCGTCACCAGCAACCCCAAGCGCCCCAAGGGCACGCCGACCCTGGCCGACCAGACCACGCAGGCCATCCAGCTGCTGGAGGCCAAGCAGGCGAAGAAGGGGAAGCAGGACAGGAAGGGCAAGAAGGCCGACAAGGGCTTCTTCCTCCAGGTCGAGGGCGCCAACATCGACAGCGAGGACCACGCCGCCGACCCGTGCGGCCAGATCGGCGAGACGGCGGCCTTCGACCGCGCCGTGAAGGTGGCGCGGGACTACGCCAAGCAGCACCCCGACACCCTGGTGATCACCACCGCCGACCACGGCCACAGCAGCCAGATCGTGCCGGTCGACACCGACCCGGCGGGCATGAGCTCCACCCTGGTCACCAACGAGGGCCGGCAGATGAAGGTCAGCTACGGCACGGCCCCGGTGGGCGAGTCGCAGGAGCACAGCGGCACGGAGGTGCGCATCGCGGCCGAGGGCCCGGAGGCGTACCGGGTGCTCGGGGTCACCAACCAGACCGACCTCAACACCACGATCCGGACGGCGCTGAACCTGGGCTGACGGACCACGGGCCCGCTCGTGAGAGCGGGCCCGTCATACGAGCTGGGGCCCGCACCGTGACGGTGCGGGCCCCAGCTGCGAGGTACGTCGAACGACGTCAGGCGGGAACGATGTTCTCGGCCTGCGGGCCCTTCTGGCCCTGCGTGACGTCGAAGGTCACCTTCTGGCCCTCCTGGAGCTCACGGAAGCCCTGGGTGGCGATGTTCGAGTAGTGGGCGAAGACGTCGGCGCCGCCGCCGTCCTGCTCGATGAAGCCGAAGCCCTTTTCCGAGTTGAACCACTTCACAGTGCCGCTGGCCATAATAATTCTCCTTCTGGGGCAGAGCCGAGGATGCACACCACGTGAATCCCGCGTAGCCGCGATGTTGCCCCATCCGGAATATTTACCGGCAAAACAAAAATGCGCCTTCGACCCGCAGGTCAGAGGTGCACAGAGTTCTTCGGGAACCACAACTGCAACTGGCTCGACGATAGCACGGCCCAGCCGATTGCGACCGAAAACTTTACAGCTCCGTTAATCGGTTCAAGAATTCTGGGTGTGCGCTTCGATGAATTCTGAAGGCGTCCGGCGAAAGATTCTGGACGCGGCCCAAGACGATATCTACAGCCGCCACGATAGACATGCGCGCACGGCCTCGCTAGCTTTGAGGGGTCACGCAGACACTTGAGCCCCGTCTCGCGCTCACGAAGACAAGGTGCGATGCCCCACACAACCCGCCCGGCGGCGCCCGACAGATTCGATGACGACGACTACCCCGCCTACACGATGGGGCGCGCCGCCGAAATGATCGGTACCACCGCCGCTTTTCTACGCACTCTGGGCGAAGCGCACCTGATCACGCCGCTGCGCTCGGACGGCGGCCACCGCCGCTACTCCCGCGGCCAGCTGCGCATCGCGGCCCGCGCCCGCGAGCTGGTCGATCAGGGCACGCCGGTCGAAGCCGCCTGCCGCATCATCGAGCTGGAGGATCAGCTCGACGAGGCCCGGCAGCTCAACGAGGAGCTGCGTCGCTCCGCCGGCGCGCCGCCGGACCAGGGGTCCTGACTGGCGGCGCCCCGGGGCCTCAGAGCTTGTTCAGCCTGGCGAACGGCGTGGTGAGCCGCTCCTGTCGGGAGCCGAAATCCACGAGCACGGCAAGGTCGTCCTCGACCCCGACGATGCGCCCGAGGCCGTACTGGTCGTGCGTCACCCGCTCGCCGACGGCGAACTTCTTGGGCGGGCTGACGGTCGGTGCGCTGAAGGGGCTGGTGGGCAGATGGCGCCTGGGCGCGGCTGATTTCGTCATTGCGGTCAGTATGCGCCCGCGGGGGCGCGCCCGTCACGCCTCAACGCCCCTCTCTCCCAAGCGAAACGGAACGTCCAGGTCAGTGCGGTGCACGGGCGGCGGCCCTGATATGGCACCCGGTGCCAACGTCACCCTTCGGACGGCTAGTTGCCGCGCCACGCGGAGCGGATATGGTGCTGAACGATCTCCGCAACGCCTCGCGCTGCCTGGCTCCCCACGCCATCAACCGTTCACAAGGACCTGTTTGATGTCAGCACTCATATCCACCCGCCAGCAGGCAGTACGCCCACCCGTGGGGCAAGCGCTGCTCGTCCTGCTGGCCGCGGCCGCCGTCACCGGCGGCCTGTGTCTCTGGGCGGCGCTGGCCGCCCCGGTCTCGGTGCAGGCCCCGGTGGCCTGGTGCGGTGGGGCCGCCGCCGCGCTGCTGAGCCTCTCGCTCGCCATGACCGCGCACAGCGTGCGGACCGCGCGGGCCCGGCGCGACCAGATCGCCGCGCTGGAGGCGGAGGCCGGCCGGCTGGCCGACGACACGCTCCCCGCGCTCGTCGCCGTGCTGCGCCGGGGCTCGTCCGTGGACACCGCGCTCGCGCACGTCAGACAGCCCGCGGACGGCGCGCACCGGCGGATCGTCCGCATCCTGGCCGAGGAGGTCGGCCGGGGCGAGCGGATGCGGGCCGCCGCGATGTCGGCCTGCGCCAACGCCGCCGGGCGCGTCCAGGCGCTGGCCACCAGCATGCTCGCCGACCTGCGGGACATGGAGCACCGGCACGGCGAGGAGGTCCTCGGCGACCTGCTCAAGCTCGACCACAGCACCGCGCAGGCGGGCCGCCTCGCGGACAGCATCGCCGTGCTCACCGGCGCCCGCTCGGGCCGCCGCTGGACCAAGCCGATCGCGATGGAGTCGATCCTGCGCGGCGCGATGGGCCGCATCAGCGCCTACCGCCGGGTGCGGCTGCACTCCAGCAGCACCGCCGCGGTCGCCGGGCACGCCGCCGAGGGCATCATGCACGCACTCGCCGAGATCATGGACAACGCCACCACCTTCTCGCCGCCCTCCTCCGAGGCGCACGTCTATGTGGAGGAGGCCCAGGCCGGCGTCGTGATCACCGTCGAGGACGGCGGGCTGGTCATGAGCGAGGCCGCGCTGCGCCGCGCCGAGCAGGCCGTGTCGTCCGAGACCCTCGACCTGCTGACGCTCTCCGGCACCCGGCTGGGCCTCGCGGTGGTGGGCTGCCTGGCCCGTAAGCACGGACTGTCCGTCTCCTTCCGGCCGTCCTCGCGCGGCGGTACGGGCGTGGTGATCCTCATCCCCCAGCAGCTGGTCACCCAGCTCCCCGCGCGGACCGCCCAGGCTCCGGCCCAGGTTCCGGCCCAGGCCCCGGCTCCGGCCCTGGCGGAGCAGAGCGCGCCGCGGCACGCCCGTACGCCCTCCGCGCCGGGTCGCGCGCCCCTGCCCGAGGCCGCGCCCATGCCCCCCGCGGCGCCCGCGCAGGCCCCCGCCGCGCCCGTACAGCCGCCCGTACAGCCGCCCGTACAAGCGTCCACGCCCGTACCCCCGCCGGTGCGGCAGCCCGTACAGCCGCCCGCCCCCGCCCAGGCTCCCCCCGCCCCCGCGCTCGGCGACAGCGGGCTGCCCAAGCGGCGGCGCGGCCAGACGCTGGCCGCCGCGCCCTCCCCGACGCCGTCGCGCGGCGACGCGCCGCCCGCCCGCTCCCGCGAGGAGGCCGCGGCGCGGTTCAGCACCTTCCGCAGAGCCGTCCAAGGCGACAGCTCCGCCACCGCAAACACCCCCACCCCCGCCCGCCCGGAGGACGACCCCCGATGAACACCACCGACCACAGCCTCGACTGGATGCTGGAGAACCTCCTCCAGAAGACCCCGGGGACCCGGCACGCGCTCGTGCTGTCCAAGGACGGCCTCAAGCTCTGCCACTCCAAGGACCTCTCCGTGGACCAGGCGGACCAGCTCTCCGCGATAGCGTCCGGCATCCAGAGCCTGTCGCACGGCGCGTCCGTCGAGTTCGGCGACGGCTCCGGCGGCGTCCGGCAGGCGATGGCCGAGTTCCACGGCGGCATCCTGTTCATCGTGGAGGCCGGGCACGGCGCGCATCTGGCCGTGGTGGCGACGGAGGACGCGGACGTCGGCATCATCGGCTTCAACATGAACGAGCTGGTCGAGCAGATCGGCGAGTACCTCAGCGCCGCCCCGCGCCAGTCGGTATGAGGAGGCTGGGGCCCGACGACGACCCGGACCGGCTCTACACCGTCACCGGCGGCCGCAGCCGCGCCGACGAGAGCCGCTTCGACCTGGTCACCCTCGTCGTCAGCGAATGCGATCCGACCCCGGGCATGCAGTCCGAGCACGCCCGCATCCTCGCCATGTGCCAGTACCCGGTGGCGGTCGTGGAGATCTCCGCGGAGCTGCGGCTGCCGGTCAGCATCGTCAAGATCCTGCTCTGCGACCTGCTCGACGGAGGCCGGATCACCGCACGCCATCCGCGTTCGGCCCCGGCCGCGGCCCAGCTTCCTGACCCCGACCTGTTGAAGGAGGTGCTCGTTGCACTCCACCGTCTCTGAGCCGTCCGCCGGCCACGACCATCTGCGGAGTACCGCGGACAACGGCCTGAAGATCGTGATAGTCGGCGGCTTCGGCGTCGGCAAGACCACGATGGTCCGCTCCGTCAGCGAGATCCGCCCGCTCAACACCGAGGAGACGATGACCCGGGCGGGCATCGGCGTCGACGACCCCTCGGGCGTGGAGTCCAAGTCCACCACCACCGTCGCCTTCGACTTCGGCCGCATCAGCATCAACGACCAGGCCGTGCTGTACCTGTTCGGCGCGCCGGGCCAGGAGCGCTTCTGGTTCCTGTGGGACCGGCTGTTCTCCGGGACGCTGGGCGCGGTGGTGCTCGTCGACACCAGACGGCTCGACGACTCCTGGTACGCGATCGACCGCCTGGAGCACCACCGGATGCCGTTCATCGTGGCCCGCAACGACTTCGGCGACTCGCCCCACACGCTGGAGCAGGTGCGGGAGGCGCTCGATCTGTCCCCCGACGTGCCCCTGATCGACTGCGACGCGCGCGACCGCGACTCCAGCAAGAAGGTCCTGATCGCGCTCGTCAACCACCTCTACGCCCTGTCCGCCCGGGAGACCACACCGTGACGTACCAGCCCCCCTCGCCCGACGCCGTCGCCCCGCCGCCCGGCTGCCCCGCGCACCAAGGGGCCGTGCCGCTGTACGGGGAGGGGTTCCAGAGCGACCCGGCGCGGCTGTACCGGGAGCTGCGCCGCGACCACGGGCCGGTCGCGCCGATCCTGCTGGACGGCGGCATCCCCGCCTGGTTCGTGCTCGGCTACCGGGAGGTGCACCAGGTCGCCGGGGATTCGCAGCTGTTCGCCCGCGACTCCCGGCGCTGGCACGCCTGGGACCGCATCCCGCCCGACTGGCCGCTGATGCCGTACGTCGGGTACCAGCCGTCGGTGATGTTCGCCGAGGGGCCGGAGCACCGGCGGCGGGCCGGGGCGATCAGCGACGCACTGGCCGCCGTCGACCAGTTCGAGCTGCGGCAGATCTGCGAGCGGGTCGCCGACTCGCTGATCGACACCTTCGCCGGGCGCGGCGAGGCGGACCTGATGGCGGACTTCGCGTTCCGGATGCCGCTGCTGGTGGTGGCCGAGCTGTTCGGTCTGCCGGACTCCGAGATACCCCCGCTGGTACGGGACATCGCCGACTCGCTCGACGAGAGCGAGGGGGCCATCGAGGCGCACCAGCGGGTCGCGGCCCGGATGGGGCGCCTGGTGCAGGACAAGCGGGTACACCCGGGGCCGGACGTGCCCTCACGGCTGCTGGGGCACGCGGCGGGGCTGGCCGAGGAGGAGATCGTCATCGATCTGCTCGTGGTGATGGCCGCCGCCCAGCAGCCCACGGCGAACTGGATCGGCAACACGCTGCGGCTGATGCTCACCGACGACCGGTTCGCGGTGACGCTGGCGGGCGGCCGGCGCAGCGTCGGGCAGGCGCTCAACGAGGTGCTGTGGGAGGACACGCCCACGCAGAACTTCATCGGCCGCTGGGCCACCCGCGACACCCAGCTGGGCGGCAAGCGCATCCGCACCGGGGACCTGCTCGTGCTCGGGCTGGCCGCCGCGAACAACGATCCGCAGGTGCGGCCGGACTCGTACGCGGGATCCGAGGGCAACCAGGCCCATATGTCCTTCAGCCACGGCGAGCACTCGTGCCCGTACCCCGCGCCGGAGATCGCCGAGGTGATCGCCAAGGCGGCCGTCGAGATCCTGCTGGACCGGCTGCCGGACGTGCTGCTGGCGGTCGAGGCGCGGGAGCTGGTGTGGCGGCCGTCGGTGTGGATGCGCGGACTGGCGGCGCTGCCTGTCGGATTCACCCCCGCTTACGTGCCGCCAAGCGGGGGCTGATCCGGGCGCGGCCGGCTACGCGCCGGCCGTGGCGGTCACCGGGCCGGGCGTGAAGGTCACCGGCAGGGCTTCGAGTCCGCGGGTGAACAGTCCCTGCTCGGCGGGGCGGAAGCGCTCCGCCAGGGCCAGGTCGGGCATGGCGTCGAGGAGCAGGCCGATGCCGGTCTCGACCTCGGCCTTGGCGAGCAGGGCGCCGACGCAGAAGTGCCGGCCGAGCGCGAAGGCGAGGTGGTCGGCGGCGGCGGAGAAGGCGTTCTTCGCGCTCAGGTCGGTGCGGAAGATGTCGAAGGCGTCGGGGTCGGCGTACCGGCGCTCGTCCCGGCCGGCGGCGCCGATCAGGCAGGTGACCGTGGAGCCCGCGGGCACCGTGCCGCCGCCGATCTCGACGTCCTCGGAGACCTGCCGCATGATCATGTGCACCGGGGGCGTGTAGCGCAGGGTCTCCGCGAAGGCCAGCGGGATCAGGGAGTGGTCGGCGCGTACGGCGGCGAGCTGCTCGGGGTTGGCCAGCAGGTTGCGGACGATGCCGGCGAGGGCCTTGTCTGTGGTCTCGCCGCCCGCGGTGAGCAGCAGGCTGCAGAACGACTTGATGTCCTCGTCGCTCATGCTGGTGCCGTCGATCTCCGCCGAGCAGAGGGTGGAGAGCAGGTCGTCGCCGAGGTTTTCGCGGCGTTCGCGGATGACGGGCAGCATGTAGGCGGCGAACTCCTCGCGGGTGCGGACGCCCTCCGCGTGCACCTCGGGGTCCTGGGAGAGGTTGCCGAGGAACCCGATGATCGCCGTGTACCAGCGGTGGAACCGCTCGTACTCGCCCTGGTCGAGGCCGAGCATGTCGACGATGACGTTGACGGGGAAGCGGGTCGCGAAGTCCGCGACGAGGTCGGCCCGGCCGGTGTGCCGGAAGCCGTCGATGAGGGTGCGGGCGTTGCGCTCGATGACCGGCATGAAGTGGTCCTGGAGGGCGTTGCCGCGGAAGGCGGGGGCCACCAGGGCGCGCCGCACGGCGTGTTCGCGGCCGCTCATCTGGAGGATGGTGCGGCCGTGCGCGGGCTCCAGCTGCCAGTCGTAGTTGTCGGTGGTGAACGCGGGGTCCTTGAAGGCCCGCTCCACGTCCTCGTACCGGGAGACGATGTAACTCTGCATGGCCTCGTGCCGGATCAGCGGGAACTCATCCCGCATGATGCGGTACGCGCTGTACGGATCCGCGGCGAACTCCGGGGAGAGGATGTCCGGCGCGTTTCGGTTCGTCGTCATGGGGCCAAGATCATCGTGAAGCCCACAACTTTTCAATAGCTCCGACATCACGATGCATAACGGGCCCGCCGGACGCCGCGGGCGGAGACGCGACGGGCCCCCGGCCGCGCGTCCGGTGGGACGCGGCGGCCGGGGGCCCGGTGACCGCAGAGCTGCTACGGGCTCCGCCGTACGGTCAGCGGTTGGCCGAGGCGTTGCCCGAACCGTTGCCGGACAGGATCGGGACCTCGTCGAGGATGTGCGACAGCGCGTCGTCGCCGTCGCGGATCGAGGAGTTCTCGGTGCAGGACTGCTGCTGCTGCGAGGTGAGGATCGGCACGTCCTGGACGCCGACGTTGACCAGGCCGACGATCGACTGGGCGCCGAGCTTGCCGAGGCCGATGCAGGGCTTGTTGAGGGAGCCCTGGATCAGGCCGATCTGCGGGCTCATGTAGCCGCCGGTGTGGGTGTTGCCGTAGCTCTGGGAGGCGGCGTTGCCGTTGTTCACGTCGTCGTCGTTGGCGATCGCCATCGCGGGACCCGCGATGGAGCCGACTGCGGAAACCGCCAGGGCCGTTGTGGCGAGAACCTTCTTGATCACGATGTATTCCTTCGCTCCGGGTCGGTGAATAGAGAGCTACCTGCCCAACTCGAAAAGTCCGAGAAGGTTATTACACTTCACTCATTCGGCCCATCAGAACCGGCACTTCCGGAAATATGAAAAGCCCCTGCGGCGGGGCTGCACACCCGCCGCAGGGGAATTCCGGACTCGGTGCCGCGATCAGTGGCCGTTGCCGGAGCCGTTGGCGGAGCCGTTGCCCGACAGGACGCCGATCTCGTCGAGGAGGTGCGACAGCTGGTCGTCGCCGTCCCGGATCGAGGAGTTGTCGGCGCACTGCTGCTGCTGCTGCGAGGTGAGGATCGGCACGTCCTGGACGCCGACGTTGACCAGCGCGACGACCGACTGGACGCCGAGCTTGCCGATGCCGACGCAGGGCTTGTTGAGGGTGCCCTGGATCAGGCTCATCTGCGGGCTCTGCTTGCCGCCGGTGTGCGTGTTGCCGTAGGCGGACTCGGCGGCGTTGCCGTTGTTGAGGTCGTCGTCGTTGCCGACCGCCATCGCGGGGCCGGCGATGGTGCCGACCGCGGAAACCGTCAGGGCTGCCGTGGCGAGTACCTTCTTAAGCACGTCTATGCCTTTCGATCGTCGTGAAGCGCCCCTGCTGGGAAAGCGAACTGAATAACTCCGGCACTTTAGAGAAGTTCCGGGCATTCACTCCTTCGGGCCCTTTGCCCCGCACCGGCATTGAGCGGGCATTGCGCGGGGGCCGGGAAGCGCCGACGACCCTGCTACTGTCCGCGCTCCGCCGCGGCCGGCCGGACTCCGGCGGACCACTTCTCCTCGACGCGGCCGAATCGCCAGATGGCCAGGGCCACGAGCCAGACGGCGGCGAAGAGGCCGACGATGACGAATCCGACCGAATTCAGATCCAGGGAGCCGATCCAGCCGATGATCCCGGTGTCCCAGCCGAGCTGGTCGGAGAGGATCGAGATCAGCTCGATGCCGCCGATGATGACGGCCACGGCGACCGAGAGACCGGTGATGGTGAGGTTGTAGTAGACCTTGCGGACCGGCCGGGAGAACGCCCAGTCGTAGGCGAAGTTCATGAACGAGCCGTCGATGGTGTCCAGCAGGCACATCCCGGCCGCGAACAGCACGGGCAGCGTCAGGATCGCGTACCAGGGCAGATTGAACGCGGACGCGCCGCCGGCCAGTACGAGCAGCGACACCTCGGTGGCGGTGTCGAAGCCGAGGCCGAAGAGGAAGCCGATCGGATACATGTGGCCGGGCTTGCGGACGGCCTTGGTGGCGCGGCCCAGGATCCGGTTCATGAAGCCGCGCTTGTTGAGCTGCTCCTCCAGCTCGGCCTCGTCGTAGTCGCCCTGCCGCATCCGGCGGAACACCTTCGCGATGCCCACCAGCACGGCGACGTTGATCGCGGCGATGAGCAGCAGGAAGCACCCGGAGACCAGGGTGCCGATGAGCCCGGCGGAGTTCTGGAGGGTGGAGGAGTCGCTCTCCACCTGTCCGGCCAGCGCCCGTACGCCGAAGGAGAGCAGCAGGCAGAGCGCGAAGACCACGGAGGAGTGGCCGAGCGAGAACCAGAAGCCGACGGAGAGCGGGCGCTTGCCGTCGGCCATGAGCTTGCGGGTGGTGTTGTCGATGGCCGCGATGTGGTCGGCGTCGAAGGCGTGCCGCATGCCGAGCGTGTACGCGGTGACGCCCATGCCGACGCCGAAGACCGAGCCGCCGACGGCGTAGTGGTGCGGGGCGATGAGCGCGATGAGCGTGAACCAGCCGACGAGGTGCAGGAGGGCGATGAAGCCGACCATGCCGAAGACGTTCCGCCACTCCTTGGGCGTCAGGGAGTCGCGTATCCGGGCCGCCCGGCCCGCCGCCTTACCGTTCCGACCTGCTGAACCGCTCATGAACCAGCCTTCCTCGACCCGGCCCCCGTCGGGACCGTAGAAGGCTCAACACCTTGTTGCAAACACCTCGCAACTGCGGAATCCATGCAGAACGGCCGGGCAAAGCGGGCCATTTCCAGACATCGTTGAGACGCCCGATAACCCCCGCCCACCCGGCCGTGACGGTACTTTTACTCCGTTTTTCCGCTGGTCACGCGCTTTCGGCCGACTCCGGGGAGGCCGTGGCGCCCTCGGTGCCCTCTTCGGCACCGCGCACGACGACCACCGGGCACGGCGCGTGCTGGGTGACGTGGTGGCTGACGGAGCCGAGCAGCGCCGCCCGGAAACCGGCCCGCCCGCGGTCGCCGACCACCAGCAGCTCGGCGCCCTCGGCGGCCTCCAGCAGGACGTCCGCCGGGTTGCCCACGATCACTCTGCGCTCGATCGCCACGGGCGGCTCGCCGCCGAAGGTCTCCTCGATCGCGTCGGCGAGCGCCCGGTCGCCGACCTCCTCCGGCACGTACGCCTCCGGCATCACCGGCATCACGCCCGCCCAGGACCAGCTGGTCAGCGACTCCCAGGCGATCACGGCCTGGAGTTCGGCGCCGGTCAGCGACGCCTGCCGGGCGGCCCAGCGCAGGGCCCGCTTGGAGGGCTCGCCCCCGTCGACACCGACGACGATCCGTCCCGCTGCGGCGTTACTCACTGTCATCTCCCCATCTCCCCGAAACTCTTTGAATCAACGGTTCGCGGTGAATGACCCGGTATGGGCCTGACTGTGATTATCGACGACCGCGTTGCTGGAACGCGCGGCGGGGTGCTCTCGTCTTGACGGCCAGGAGGGAACCAACCCAGCCGTCATAGGTCATATACGGCGATTATGGTCATTTAACGCCGACCGGCGGAGGCGCCGGGCAGCTGAGCAGAGGAGAGCTCACGGGATGAGTCTGACCGGAACACCGTTGTTCGTGGTGTTGATCCTGGCGACCGTGCTGGCCGTCCTGGCCACCCTGCTGGTCTGGTCGAAGATTCCCGGCCCGCGCCCGCTGCGCTGGCTGTCCCGCGTCGTGATGATCGCGCTCTGCCAGCTCACCGCCGTCTCCGTGGTGCTGGTCTGGATCAACCAGAGCTACGGGCTGTACGCGTCCTGGGACGACTGGCTCGGCAAGGACGACGGGGGCGCCCCGGTGGCCATGCCCGGCCCGCCGCCGGAGCGCGCGAAGTTCATCCACAGCGACAGCCGGATGCAGGACACCTACTTCCACGGGGCGCACTCCAAGCTCTCCGGGCAGGTCATGATCTGGACCCCGCCGCAGTACGACAAGCCCGAGTACCGCAAGACCCGGTTCCCGGTCATAACGCTGCTGCACGGCGTGCCCGGCTCCCCGCAGTCCTGGCTGGAACACGGCAAGATGCCCAAGGCGTTCGACAAGCTGATCAAGGAGGACATCGCCAAGCCGGCGATCCTCGTGATCCCGATCGTCAACCCGGGCGGCGTCGACACGGACTGCTCCAACACCCCCGGCCGCAAGGTCGCCACCTGGCTCACCGACGACGTGCCGGAGCTGGTGCGCCACCACTTCCGCACCGAGACCGGCCCCAAGGCATGGGGCCTGGCGGGCATCTCCACCGGCGCGTACTGCGCGGCCAAGCTGCCGCTCCAGTACCCGAAGATCTTCGGCGCCGGAGTCGCCCTCGACCCGGACCCGCTGACCGGCGACCCGGACGTCATCCCCGACCCGGTGCTGCGCGAGCACAACAGCCCGACCTACCTGGTACGCCACTCCAAGGCGGACGTCTCGCTGTTCCTCGCCACCTCGCGGCAGGACCGGGACAGCCCGGTGAAGTACATCAAGGAGTTCGAGAAGGCGGCGGAGGGCAGCCGGGTCAAGGTCAAGACGATGACCATCGAATCCGGGGGCCACAACTACAACACGTGGACGAAGATGTACCCGGCCGCGTTCAACTGGCTGAGCCAGCAGCTCAAGTCCCCGGTCACGTAGACGGAGCACGGACGCCGGGCCGTACGGACCGGGCTGTACGGGCGCCCGTACAGCCCGGTCCGTACGCGCCTACCGCTCCGCCGGGTCAGCCGCTCCGCCGGGTCAGCCGCTCCGCGGGGTCAACCGCTCCGCGGGGTCAACCGCTCCGCTGGAAGGAGAGGCCCGCGATCACGGAGGTCCCGCACGCGGGACGGGGCCGCACGGCCCAGGCGGCGGCGAGGCTGTCGACAAGGATCAGCCCCCGGCCGCTCTCGGAGTCCGTGCCCGGGTTGGCCAGTGCCGGCTTGCCGGTGCCCGGGTCGGAGACGGCGAGCCAGTAGTGCCCGTCGGCGGGCCACAGGACGAGTTCGATGAGTTCCTCGTCCACCCGGCACGCGCCGTGCCGAATGGCGTTGGTGACCAACTCCGAGGTCAACAGGGACAGATCGTCGCCGAGACGCGGACGGAGGACGTCCGGCAGCGATTCGGCGACGGCGCACCGGGCCCGCCGTACGGAGGCGGGGTGGGCGGGGAAGCGCCAGTGGGCAGGTACGAGGGGAATCTCGGGCATGGCGAACTCCACAGCTGTGTGAGGGGTTGGGGTCGCCGGTGGCCTACCGCCCTGGTCGCGCGCACACCCGTCCCAGGGCGGACGGGCATGCTCGCGCGGTGCGCTTCCGGCATCGCGGTGTGTAGCTTGCGCGATACTCACAGTAGGATATGGGGGGCCATATTTTCCATGTGATTCGCAAAATGGCCTCAGTGCGGTGAACTGATACTCAGCGGACCATGCGGACACCGCGCGACACGGAAGGTACGACATGCCACCAAGGACGATCCTCACCCAACGACAGAAGCGCCTGGGATGTGAGCTGCGCAGGATGCGCACCACGGCCGGCATGTCGGCGGAGTACGCGGCGGGACTCCTCGGCGTCGACCGGAGCAGGATCTCCAACATGGAGTCCGGACTGCGGGGGATCAGCGCCGAACGGCTGCGTACGCTGGCCTGCAACTGCGACTGCACCGACGAGAAGTACATCGACGCCCTGGCCGCGATGGCGGAGCCGAGCGAAGCAGGGTGGTGGGAGCGCTACCGGGGCAGCTTGCCCCAAGGCCTGCTGGACATCTCCGAAACGGAGGCCGGCGCGACGCGTCTACGGGGCGCGAACACCGTGCACGTGCCAGGGATGCTCCAGACATCGGAGCACGCCATGGCCATCTTCCGTGCGGTAGTGCCCCAGCTCCCCGAGCACGAGGTCGCGCTCCGCCTGGCACATCGCTCGGAGCGCCAAGGGGTGATCGTCCGCGACAATCCGGTCCCGTACGTGGCCGTGATCCACGAGGCGGCGCTGCGGATGCAGTTCGGCGGACGGGGCGTCGCCCAGGCACAGTTGGAGCACCTGCTGGAGGTCTCAGAGCGGGACAACGTCACCGTGCTCGTCCTCCCCTTCAGTCACGGCGCCTTCCCCGGAGCGGGGCAGACGGTCGTCTATGCCGAAGGCCCCGTGCAGCAGCTCGATACCGTGCAGGTGGATAACTCCCACGGCCCTGTCTTCCTGCACGCCGACGGCCAACTCGCGAAATATCGCGCGCAACTCGACCTTTTGGAAGGCTTGGCACTGCCCCCGGAGCGGTCCCGCGACTTCATCCGCCAGATCGCCCAACAACTCTGAGGAGAGACCAAGATGGCTGACATCACCTGGGAAGCACCCTTCTGCGGCGAGGGCAGCTCCTGCTTCCGCCTCGGTACGGACGCCGCCGGCAACGGCTACATATCGGTCGCCGGCCAAGAGGACCGCTACCTCACCGACTCCCTCGAAGCCCTGCGCACCCTCATCACCGACATCAAAGCCGGCAAGGCCGACCATCTCCTGTAGCCCCCGAAGCGGTCTCGCAACTTCATCCGCCAGATCGCCCAACAACTCTGAGGAGAAGCCAAGATGGCTGACATCACCTGGGAAGCACCCTTCTGCCAGGATGCGAGCAACTGCTTCCGCCTCGGTACAGACGCCGCCGGCAACGGCTACATATCGGTCGCCGGCCAAGAAGACCGCTACCTCACCGACTCCCTCGAAGCCCTACGCACCCTCATCACCGACATCAAAGCCGGCAAAGCCGACCATCTCCTGTAGCCACCGAGGCCCGGGTACGGCTCGTGCAGGTACGAGCCGTACCCGTACCGTCACGCCCCCGGCGGGGCGCTCGGGTCCTTGGTCGGCTGCTGCTGCTTCTTCGGGGCGTTGTTGACGACGTCCTGCGGGAAGGTCAGCTGCTTGCCCATCCACTCCAGGGCCGGGCCGATCTCGCGCCGCCAGGTGGTGAAGTGGTGGCTGCCCTCTTCGAGGATGATCGCCGACTTGCTCATCGGCGCCTTGATCGCGTCGAGGAACTTCTTCGTCTCGCCGTAGTTCTTCTCGCCCTTCTTGCTGCTGGTGACCAGCACCGAGACGCGCGGCACGGGCATGTTCTTCAGCCGCCAGATGAGGTCGTGCTCGTGCTCCTTCTTCTTGGAGTCCGGGCCGGTGCCGAAGAGGTTGCCGGTGGTGAGGTCGTTGGCGATCTTGTAGTCGCCGGACAGGGAGGCCGCCGCCGGGTAGACGCCGGGCTCGCGCATGGCGAGCTGGAGGGCGCAGGAGCCGCCGGAGGAGTAGCCCATCGCGCCCCAGGCACTGGAGTCGTGGCCGACCCGGTAGGTCTGCTTGAGCGCCTCGGGCAGGTCCTTGGTGAAGAAGGTCTCGGCCTGCGGGCCGCCCGGCACGTCCACGCACTCGGTGTCGCGCGGCGGGGCGATGGTGGGGCGGATCATCACTATCACCGTCGGCTGCATCTTGTTCGCGTTGATCAGCTCCGACGCGGTCTGCGGAACCTGGAGATGCTGGGCGAGGTTCATGATCCCGCCGGGGTAGCCGCTGATGACGACGGCCACGGGGAATCGCTGGCGCTGGAACTGTTTCTGGAAATACTGCGGCGGCAGATAGACGAACGCCGGATTGATGGCGTGCGACCGGCGGCCGAGGATCTTCACCGACTGGACCTTGCCGACCTTCTCGGCGGGGCCGTGCGGAATACCCTTTATCTTGTCCAGGCCCTGTGCCCCGGCCGGCTGCACCAGCCCGTCCTTCGTCGCGCCGACGGTCGCGTACGGGCCGCCCTTGCCCAGGTGGGTGACGTTGACGGGGGCCTTGTCGTACTTGCCGAACAGCTCGTTCCACGTTCCGTAGAACTCGAAATTGGCGTTGACGGCGAGCATGAAAGCGGCCACGACGGCCACCTGCGTCACCACGATCGACCCCAGCCGGCCCGCCACGGGCAGCGTCCCGCGCTTTGCCAGGCGCGGCCACAGCCACACCGTGAGACCCACACACAGCACGGCGACGAAAATCACCGTGTACAAGAGTGACCGACTGGTCAGCCCCATATGCCTCTCAACTCCCTGCCCCCGGATGTGGGTACTCATGTTCGGTTCCGGCATTGCTCACCGAAGAAGAGGCGGGATACGACCGGCGGGGTTGCTCAGCACCCTGTTCTTACCCTGCTCTTATCCTTCTCTTCCCGAGCCGTTGTCCAACTGCTCATACGCTGAGCCGCTGTGAGACAACGAGTCGCCTCAGTGGCCGGTTACACCTGCCTGCTCATCGGCCTTCTCGACATCGCCTCGGCCATCAGGCCAGGGATGCGCGAGGGGCGGATAGCCCGAATCACCCATTATCTCCCAGGGTTTCCCGACTCCCTCGCGCGGGCCACCTCGCTCGCCGCGGGAATCCTCCTGGTCATGCTCGCGCGCGGCCTCGCCCGCCGTAAGCTGCGGGCCTGGCGGGCCGCCGTGGTGCTGCTCGGGCCCTGCGCGGTCGTCCAGTCGCTGCGCCACCACGAAATCATCCCCGCCGTTGTCTCGGCCGCCCTCTGCGGAGTGCTGATCGCGTACCGCAAGGAGTTCTACGCACTCGGCGACCCCCGCACCCGCATCCGCGCCGTCTGGAACTTCGTCTTGCTCGGCCTGTGCAGCGTCGGCCTCGGCCTCGCGATCGTGGGCGTACGGGCGCACGAGGAGAGCAGCGGCGGCACCATCGGCTTCGCCGACCGGCTGCAGCAGGTCCTGTACGGCATGGCCGGCCTGGACGGCCCCATCAAGTACAGCAGCCCGCGCGTCGCCGACCTGGTCTCCTTCTGCCTCCTCGCGCTCGGCCTGGTCACCGCCTGCACCACCGCCTACCTCGCGCTGCGCCCCGCCCGGCGCGGCCTGCCGGACCCGGAGGACGGCGAGGAGAAGCTCCGCGCCCTGCTCGACAAGGACGGCGCCCGCGACTCGCTCGGCTACTTCGCGCTCCGCCGTGACAAGAGCGTCATGTGGTCCCCCACCGGCAAGGCCGCCATCGCCTACCGCGTCGTCTCCGGCGTCGCCCTGGCCAGCGGCGACCCCATCGGCGACTACGAGGCGTGGCCCGGCGCCATCAAGGAGTTCATGGACCAGTGCGCCAAGCACGCCTGGACGCCCGGCGTCATGGGGTGCAGCGAACTCGGCGGCCAGGTCTGGACCCGCGAGGGCGGCCTGCACGCGCTGGAGCTCGGCGACGAGGCCATCGTGGACACCAAGGCGTTCAGCCTCTCCGGACGCACCATGCGCAACGTGCGCCAGATGGTCAACCGCATCGAGCGGGCCGGCTACTCCTGCCAGGTCAGGCGCGTACGGGACCTGCCCAAGGAGGAGAAGAAGAAGCTCCGCGAGGACGCCGCCGCCTGGCGCGGCAGCGCCACCGAGCGCGGCTTCTCCATGGCGCTCGGCCGCTTCGGCGCCCCGGGCGACGGCGACTGCGTCGTCGTCACCGCCCACCAGCCGGACGAGAACGGCGAGGACCGCGTACGGGCGCTGCTGCACTTCGTGCCGTGGGGCCCCGACGGCATCTCCCTCGACCTGATGCGCCGCGACCGCACCGCCGAGCCCGGCCTCAACGAACTGCTGATCGTCGCCGCGCTGAAGGCGGCCCCCGGCCTCGGCGTCAACAAGGTCTCGCTCAACTTCGCCGTCTTCCGGGCCGCCCTGGCCCGCGGCGAGAAGCTGGGCGCGGGCCCGGTGCTGCGGGTGTGGCACCGGCTGCTGGTGTTCTCCTCCCGCTGGTTCCAGATCGAGTCGCTGTACCGCTTCAACGCGAAGTTCCAGCCGGTGTGGGAGCCGCGCTTCGTGGTCTACCCGACCAGCCGCGACCTGCCGCGCATCAGCTGGGCCTGCATGCAGGCCGAGGCCTTCGTGGTGCTGCCGCGCCCGGCGGAGCGGCTGCGGCAGTACCTGCGCAGCAAGCCGCGGTACGTGAAGATCCGGCGGGCGCTGCCGATGGCGGGGGTGCAGCGGGGCTGACGCTCCGGTTTTCGGCCGGTCGCCGGTTTCCGGGCCGGTCGCCGGTCCCGGGCCGGGGGTCGGGTTTTCCCTACCGACTCCCGGCCCGCGACGTGGATTAATGGACGGCATGGTCGGCACGGCGAATCCACAGGTCCCCCCGGAGCGGACTGTCGCCGTGTGGCAGGCGATGCGGCGCGGCCCGCGCCGCTTCCTGCTCTCCCTGTGGCCGTGGCGCTGCTGGGCGTACGCGCTCAGCGGCGCGGTCATCGGCGCCGGCGCCCTGTTCGCGCTGGCTCTCCTCGTCGCCATGGGGGTGCTCTTCTCCATCGTCGGCGTGGGCCTGGCGGTGCTGGTGCTCGCCGCGCTGTTCGGCATCCCGGTCGGGGCGCTGGAGCGCCGCCGGCTGCGGCTGGTCGAACCGGCGCCGCTGGAGAACCCGCACGCACTGCTGCGGGGCGCGGGCGGGGTACGGCGGCTGGGCGTCCGGCTGCGGGAGCGGGCGACGTGGCGGGAGCTGGCCTACACCATCGTGTACGGCGTGGTCTTCGCGGGCTCGGGCTTCGGCGTCATGCTGGGGCTGCTGTTCGCCGGCGTCCTGACCGCGCTGCCGGTGCTCGTCGTGCTCCTCGAACCCGGCTCCGTGATGATCCTCGACCGGCCGGTCAGCAGCCCGCTGGAGGCGCTGCTCCCGGCCGCCGTCGGCCTCGTGGGGCTCGCGGGCTGCGCGTACGCGGCGGCGCTGCTGGCCGGGGCGCAGGTCAGGACGGCGGAGTTCCTGCTGTCGGGCCGGGCCGAGGAGCGGCGCGTGGTGGAGCTGACGCGCTCCCGCGCCCGGCTGGCCGACGCCTTCGAGGCCGAGCGGCGGCGCATCGAACGCGACCTGCACGACGGGGCCCAGCAGCAGCTCGTAGCGCTCTCCATGACGCTGGGGCTGGCCGAGCTGGAACTGAACGGCAGCGGCTCCCCCGCCGCCGACCTGGTCGTCCGGGCCCGCGGCGAGGCCCGGCAGGCCCTGTCCCAACTGCGCGACCTGGTGCGCGGCATCCATCCGCAGGTCCTCACCGACCACGGCCTGGACGCGGCCGTGGCGGAGGTCGCGCTGCGCAGTCCGATCTCCGTCACCGTCGACATCGAGCTGCCGGGTCGGCTGCCGGGCGCGGTGGAGACGGTCGCGTACTTCACGGTCACCGAGGCGCTGGCCAACGCCGCCAAGCACAGCGGCGCGACCGGGATCACGGTGGCCGGGAGGGTCCGGCGCGGCACGCTCGTCCTGACCGTCACCGACAATGGCCGCGGCGGGGCGGTCCCGTCCGACGGCACGGGCCTCCAGGGCCTGGCCGACCGTATGGCGATCCTGAAAGGCAGGCTCATGGTGTCCAGTCCGGTGGGCGGTCCGACCGAGCTGCGCGCGGAGGTGCCGTGCTCCGCGTAGTACTGGCCGAGGACTCCGTACTGCTGCGGGCCGGGCTCGTGGAACTGCTGACGCGGGGCGGGCATCAGGTGACGGCCGCGGTCGGCGACGCGGAGGCGCTGGCGCGCGCGGTGGAGCCCGAATCACCCGGCGGCGAGCTGCCGGACCTCGTGATCACGGACGTACGCATGCCACCCGGCCAGCGCGACGAAGGTTTGCGAGCGGCCCTGGAACTCCGCTCCCGCCACCCCGAACTGCCGGTCCTCGTCCTCTCCCAGTACGTGGCCACCGCCTACGCCACCCAGCTCCTCGGCGGCGACGGTCCGGGCGCGGCGGGCCAGCCGGGGGCGGCCGGCCTCGGCTACCTGCTCAAGGACCGGGTCGGGGAGGTCTCCGAATTCCTCGACGCCATTCGCCGCGTGGCGGGCGGTGAGACGGTCATCGACCCGGAGGTCGTCCGCACCCTGCTCGTACAACGGACTGCGTCCCGCCCCCTTGGCCGCCTCACACCGCGGGAGCGGGAGGTCCTGACGCTGATGGCCGAGGGCCTGAACAACCTGACGATCGCTCAGCGGCTGGGCGTCACCGAGGCATCCGTCGTCAAGCACTCTGGCAACATCTTCATGAAGCTGGACCTCGACCCGGCGGAGGGGAACCGGCGGGTGCTGGCCGTGCTGACGCATCTGCGGGGCGGGCTGGGTTAGGCACGGCTCGGCCACCGTGTCACGCCGGGCGGAGAGCTGCCCGGCCTTGACGGCGGGGCGCTACCCGGCCTTGACGGTCTGGACGAACGCCGACCGCGCGGGCAGCGGAGAACATGAGGGCGGGCCAGTAGGGACGCAGGGCTGTCGTATCGTCCAGCGCCAGGACCGTCGCCTTGAGGTGAGCACCCTCAGCTTCAGCGGTCATACGCGCGAACTCCCCCGATTTTCTGGACAGTTCGTGTTGTCCAACCGCCCCTACTGGTGAAGCTGCTCACGCGTACGGAACGCTGCTCTCAGGTTCGGCAGCCGCGCCGCGAAAGGGGCACGGCGGCCGAGCCACCGGTCCTCCCACCCCGGAACAGCGACCGAAGGGGAACGCGTTGACCGCCCTCGCCGAGCAAAGCGCCATTGACGTGACATCGCTCGCGCTGGAGATCACCGGCCAGTGCCAGAACACCTGCCCCATGCACTGCTACGCCCGGTCCGGGCCGGCCAAGGGCCACGGAACCATGACCCACGAGGACTGGTTCACGCTCCTGGACCAGGCCGCCGGCCTCGGCATCACCGCGGTGCAGTACATCGGCGGGGAACCGACCCGCCACTCCCGCCTGCCCCAACTCATCGGCCATGCCGTGTCCTTGGGCATCCGAGTAGAGGTGTTCTCCAACTTGGTCCACATCCGCCCGTCGATGTGGCACGCGTTCGCACACACCGGTGTCACCCTCGCCACCTCCTACTACAGCGACGACGCGGCCGAGCACGAGAAGATCACCGGCGGGCGCGGCTCTTACGCCCGCACGAAGGCGAATATCTCCGAAGCCGTCCAGCGGGGCATCCCACTGCGCGTCGGCGTCATCCACGTACTCGACCGGCAGAACACCGATGGCGCCCTTGCCGAACTGCGGGGACTCGGCGTCACAGGAGAGGTCGGCGTGGACCGGGTACGCGCCATCGGCAACGGCGATACCGCAGGTCCTGGCATCCGCGACCCTTCGGAACTGTGCGGACGCTGCGGCGCCGGCCGCGCCGCCGTCAGCCCCGATGGCATCGTCACCCCGTGTGTCATGTCCCGCTGGATGGTTGCCGGAGACGTCCGGCGGCAGCCCCTCGCCGGCATCTTGACCGGGTCGGCGTGGGCGGACCGTATGGCCGCGATCCCACGCGCCGCGGGGAACTGCGTGCCGGACACCTGCACCCCCAGAGAAGACTCCTGCCAACCTTCACCGGGCGTGGACCCGTGCGTTCCCAAGGACTCGCCCTGTGGGCCCGGCAAGCCCGCGTGCCTGCCCAAGTTCCCGCACCATCCGGAGGCCTGAGACATGACGCTGCCCGACTGGAAGCCCCACGCCGAGCGTCTGGCCGCCGAGGTCACCCACCCGCAGTCCCGCTGGCGCCCGGCGGTGGCATCGACGCCACGTCATGTCTTCGTGCCCCGCTGGTGGGGGGACGGAGCGGACGGCAGAACGCTGGGTGACGGCGCGAGCGGTCCTCGGCGGTGGATGCGCGTCGCCTACAGCAACACCTCTCTCGTCACGCGGATCGGTTCCCGTCACGCCGACCACGCCGAGCCGGGCGAGAAGGCGGACGGTCTGCCCACGTCCTCCTCCACGCTGCCCTGGCTGGTGGTGCGGATGTACCAACACGCGAGGATCGCCGACGCCTCCCGTGTCCTCGTGACCGCCGGCTCCGGCTACGGCACCGCCCTGGCCTGCCGCCGACTGGCGGACAGACAAGTCACCAGCATCGACGTAGACCCGTACCTGGTCGCGGCAGCGGCCGAACGGCTCGACACGATCGGGCTGCGCCCCACTGTCCGGGTCTGCGACATCACCGGCCCGCTCCCGGGCACGTACGACCGCATCGTCGCGACCGTCTCCCTGCCGTCGATCCCCGCCTCGTTGCCGGCCGCGCTGAACCCCGGCGGCCGTCTGGTCACCACCCTCGCCGGCACCGGTCTGGTCCTCACCGCCGACAAGACCGAGGACGGCGGCGCGGTCGGACAGATCGAGTGCGAGGGCGCGGGGTTCATGAGCGCACGCCATGGCGAGGACTACCCGCCAGACCTGTTCGACGTGATGGGGGACTTCGAGGAGAAGGACGACGGCGAAGAGTCCGTCAGCCCTTACCCCGTCATCGATGTCCAGCAAGCGTGGGAACTGTGGTCGACTTTCTCATTGGAAGTTCCGGGCGTAGAACACCGTTTCCGGCAGGGCCAAGGCCGCGGAACGGCATGGATGGCCCACCCGGACGGCTCTTGGGCAAAGGCCTCGGCCATGCGGGACGAACCCGCTCGCGTCATCCAGGGAGGCCCCCGCCGCCTGTGGGATGAACTGGACCGCATCCGCCGCCGATGGCTCGTGGACGGGCGGCTCTACACCTACGGTGCGCGGGCGAGCATCACACCGGACGGCGTGCTGACCCTCTCGCGCGGCGGCTGGTCCGTGACCGTCGGCTGACCGGCCGCACACCGTCACGACGGCCCGACCCGGATGCGGGGAACAAGTGAATGGGGAGCGCATGAAAGAGAGTTACGGTCTTATGGTCCGGTTCACGCTGCGCGACGCCGACGCGGCATCGTCGTTCGACGCGCTGGTCGCCCGGACGCTGAAAGGCATCGATGCGGGGGAGCCGGGGACGCTCGTCTATGTCAGCCACCGCAGCCGGGACGAGCCGCTCGTCCGTGTCTTCTACGAGCTGTACGCCGACCGCGCCTCCTTCGACGCGCACGAGCGACAGCCCCACACGCAGCACTTCCTGGCCGAGCGTGAGCAGTACGTTTCCAGCGTCGAGGTGACCTTCCTCGACGCGGTCGCCGGGAAGGTGCGGGCTCAGCGGTGACGGTGGAGCGGCGGCACGGGCCGTAGGGACAGCGTGGGAGTTTCGTAAGCCGCCGAGTGCACATCCATGGACACGTCAAGGCCCCGCCTTCACGATATGAGCCCCGGCTTGGAGGTGGCTACGTGGACAGACGGCAACTGCTCGGTTCCGGCGCCGCGTTGGCGGCTTCTCTCGCGCTCGGCGGGACAGCGGCCACGGCGCGGGCCACGGCGGCGGGCGGGTCGTACGACGACATCCGCGGGGTGCTGCGCCGCGTGGCCGATCACTGGATCGGGGCGCACGGCGATCCCGGGGACAACGGGTGGGCGCGGGCCACGTTCTTCAGTGGGTTGATGGCGCTGTACCGGCTGACCGGGGAGGACCGTTATCTCGCGTACGCGCGCGGGTGGGCCGAGAAGCACGCGTACGGGCTCAAGGGCGGCGTCGCGACCCGGCACGCGGACAATCAGTGCGCGGGGCAGACGTATCTCGATCTGTACGCGGTGGACCGGGACCCGGATCAGATCGAGGCCATCGGGGAGTCGGTGCGCCGCATGGCGGGAGGGGAGCAGCCCGGCAAGGACGACGACTGGTGGTGGGACGACGCGCTGCACATGGCCATGCCGCCCTTCGCGCGGATGGGGCTGCTGCGCGGGGACGCCCCCTACTGGGACAAGCTGCACCGGCTCTACACGCACACCGCGGGGGCCGAGGGCGGGCCGGGGCTGCTCGACGTGGGGAGCGGGCTGTGGTTCCGGGACAAGCGGTTCCTGCCTGGTGGAATCGTTTCTCCCGGCGGCAGGCCCGTTCTGTGGTCGCGGGGCAACGGATGGGTGGCGGGCGGGCTCGTCAAGACGCTGAAGGCGCTGCCGCGCACCGCCGCGCACGTACCCGAGTACCGGGCCGCCCTGGTGCGGCTGCTGCGCGCCGCCCGTGCGGTGCAGCGCGATGACGGGTTCTGGAACGTCAGCCTCGCCGACCCCGCCCACTTCCCCGGCCCGGAGACCAGCGGCACGGCCTTCCTCGCCTACGGCACGGCGTACGCGCTGCGGGCCGGGCTCGTGCCCGCCCGCGACTTCGAGGCGGTCGCCGTCCGAGCCTGGCGCGGGCTCGTCACCGCCGCCGTGCACCCCGACGGGTTCCTCGGCTACGTACAGGGCACCGGCGACCGGCCCGAGTCCGGTCAGCCCGTCGGCTACGGGAGCACCGCGGACTTCGGCGTCGGGGCGTTCCTGCTGGCCGGGACGGAACTGGCGTTGCTCGCCCGCAGCGGAGAAACCCGCGTCACCCGCGCTACCCGCGTCACACCCTGATCACCGTCTTGCCGCGCGCCCGGCCGCTGCGGCTCGCGGCGAGGGCTGCCGGGGCCTCCTCCAAGGTCGTCTCGTGGCCTATGAGGACCGTCAGCCGGCCCTCGTCGAGCTCAGTGGCGAGCGTGGAGAGGAGCGCGGAGGACGGCGTGTTCTCGGCGTTCAGGGCGCGTACGCCGTGCGGTTCCAGGGCTGTGGCGTCCGCCGCGCCGATGGTGGAGGCGACCGTTCCGCCCGACCGTACGATCCGGGACAGGTCGGTCAGCGCGGCCGTGTCGTCGACCAGGTCGATGATGACGTCCACCCCCTCCGGGTGCGCGGAGAGCACCTGGTCGGCGACCGGGCCCGTGCTGTGGTCGATGGTCGCGGCCGCACCGAGGTCGCACATCAGGACGGCGGCGCCCGGCCGGGCCGTGACGATCACCTCGGCGCCGCGCCCGGCCGCGAACTGGGTCGCGAACGTCCCCACTCCGCCCGTCGCGCCGACGATCAGCACCCGGCTCCCCTCCCGTACGCCCGCCTCCTCGACCAGGTTCCACGCGGTCATCCCGGCGGTCGGCAGCGCGGCGGCGGTCATCAGCGTGGCGCGCGAGGGCGCGGGGGCCACCGCCTCCTCCGCGGTCGCCGCGAAGTCCGCGTACGAGCCGCCGCCCGCGCCCACCCGCATGAACTGGCCGAACACCCGGTCGCCCAATGCGAACCGGTCGGCCCCCGGCCCGACGGCCACCACCTCGCCCGCCCCGTCCACGCCGAGCACCAGCGGGAAGGCGTGCGGCACGGCGTCCCGCAGCATGCCGTCCGCGATCTTCCAGTCAATCGGGTTCAGGGCCGCGACGGCGACGCGCACCAGCACCTCGCCGGGGCCGGGTTCGGGCTGCGGCAGATCCATGACCTGCGGCTCCGCACCGAATTCCGTGACCGCGACTGCCCGCATGGTGATCTCCGATTCGTCTCCGCCCAGCCATCTGGTCCCGTTGCGTCCAACCCTCTCCCCGCCGCGCCCCCACCGCCACCGCTGGGCCGGAACGGGTGGCTTTGCTCACTCTTGATCGCCCTCGCGGTCGCGCAGTACGCCAAGCAGGTGATAATGGGGCAGGCCCACGCATCCCCAGCTGAGAGCGAGACCCCGCCGTGTTGCGCAACGGACTGGAGCCCTGGCACCTGATCGTCCTGGTCGTGGTGGCCCTCCTGGTGTTCGGATCGAAGAAGCTGCCCGATATCGCCCGCGGCCTCGGCAAGTCCGCGCGCATCCTGAAGTCCGAGGCGCGCGCCATGCGCTCCGAGGACTCCCCGAAGACCTCGCCCGCCGAGCCGGCCGCCGCCCCGACCGTCACCCCCGGCCCGCCCGCCGCGGACACCGCGCAGGGGCACCCCGACACCGACCGCGTGCGCACCGCCGCGGAACAGCAGCCGCACCGCCAGTCCGCCTGAGCGGCGGTCGGCAGCACTTCGAGTTCCGGTTTCACCAGATCGCCGGACGGTCCCGCCAGACCGTCCGGCGATCTGGCGTGGTGGCTGATTCACGACTGATCTACGGGGTGAACAAGCGCTCCGTCGCCGGCTGATTCCCCTCCCGGGGGAACTTCGGGGAGCGCGAGCCAAGGCCCGGCGGCGTCCGGTGGGTCTCCGGTGACCCGGTCACCCCATGCTCCGGCGGATTCGGGCCGTGCGTTTCGATCGATACGCGCGGCGTCGGACTCGGCGTGCCGGCCGGGGCCACCGGCAGCGGAGCGCGTTCGGCGCCGCCCGACCGGACCGCGCCCACGGCCATGGTCACCGCGGCCACGACGGCCACCACCCCGGCCGCGGAGAGCGCCGCCCGGCGGCGGCGCAGGCGCCGGCCGCCCTGGATGGCCGCGTCCGTCACGCTGGGCAGCGAAGGCTCCGGCCGCGCGTCGAGGACATCGCGGAAGGCGGCGTGCAGAGCCTCGTCGTCGTGCTCGTCCATACTTCGACTCACCTGCCGGACCTCCCCGTCGATTCGCTGGTCAGGCCCTCGACGATGGTGCGGAGCCGGGTCAGCCCGCGGGCGCTCTGGCTCTTGACCGTCCCCGGCGATATCCGCAGCGCCTGCGCGGTCTGCTCCACGGTCCAGTCCTCCCAGAACCGCAGGACCAGCACGGCCCGGTAGCGGGGCGACAATTCCATCAGGGCCTCCTGCATCATCAGTCGCAACTCTGGTGCGTGCGGCGCGGTGGAGGTCATATCGGGCGGTTCGCCCACCGGATCCTCCCGCCAGCATCCTTTGCGCCGCTGGTCGATGAAAGTACGGGTCAGGATGGTACGTGCGTACGCGTCCACGTTGCCGTCCTTGCGGACCCGGCCCCACGCCGCGTAGAGCTTCATCAACGCGGCCTGGGTCAGGTCCTGGGCCTGGTGCCAGTCCCCGCACAGGAGGTAGGCGCTGCGCCGGAGATGCGCCTGCCGCGTCTCGGCGAACTCCCGGAACTCCCGCTCCCGGACCGCTTCCCTCACCACGTGCCGACCCTTCGGTACTCCGGTCCCCCGCCGCTTCGCTTGCGCGGTGCCCTTTTCTATACATACGGGGCACAGCGCGAGGAGGTTGCATGGTTCGGCGGGAAGATTTCTCCCGTTACGGGGCGCAACGTGTCGGGGCGCAACGTGTCCGGGCGCAACGTGTCCGGGCGCGCTTTCCGTACTCCTCTCACACCAGGGCTCACACCAGGGCTCATGCGCCGCGGGCCGCTGCCGGTGGCCCGGCCCCGCCCGGCTCCGGGGGGCGGGTTCGCCATGTTTGTCATCGGGACGGCCGGGAAACCCGTAGCCACCGTGGGCACGAAACGGAATGTCGAGATCCAGCGGCCGGAGAAGGTGCTCTTCCCCGAGGACGGCGGCGACGGCATCACCAAGGCCGACCTCGCCGAGCACTACCGGGCGGTCGCCCCGCTGATGCTGCCGCACCTGCGCGGGCGGCCGATCATGATGGAACGGCACCCCGACGGCATCGGCGGCAAGCCCCTGATGCAGAAGAACGCGCCGGACTACTTCCCCGACTGGGTACGGCGGGCCGTACTGCTCAAGGAGGGCGGCAAGGTCACGCACGTCGTGTGCGACAACCAGGCGACGCTCCTCTACCTCGCCGACCAGGCGTGCGTCACCCCGCACCGCTGGCTCTCCCGCGCGGACCGCCCCGACCACCCGGACGTACTCGTCTTCGACCTCGACCCGCCCGGCGAGGGCGACTTCGAGACGGTGCGCTGGGCGGCGCGGCGCGTATGCGAACTGCTCGACGCCGTGCGGCTGCCGACCCGGCTGATGACGACGGGCTCGCGCGGCCTCCACGTCCTCTCGCCGCTCGACCGGCAGTCGGACTTCGACTCCGTACGGGCCTTCGCCCGCGATGTCGCCGAGGAACTGGAGCGCCGGCATCCGGACCGGCTGACGACGGCGGCCCGCAAGGCGGACCGGGGCGGGCGTCTGTATCTGGACACCCAGCGCAACGGCTACGCGCAGACCGCCGTGTCCCCGTATGCAGTACGGGCCCGGCCGGGCGCCCCGGTCGCCGTCCCCATCGCCGCCGCCGAACTGGACGACCCCGAACTGCGCCCCGACCGCTGGACGTTGCGGACCGTCGGCGAGCGCCTGGAGGCCGATCCGTGGTCCGGTACGCCCTTCAGAGGCCGGTCTCTGCGCGCGGCGGCGGCGCGGCTCGGGAGGGTCTGAAGGCGCAACACGCCGGGTGGCGGCTAGCCTTACGTATCCGTCCTCCTCGGGGACTTTTCCCCGCACTACGGACATAAATCGCACCCGAGACACGTGAAGGACTGCTCCACATGGGCATTCGGAGTCTGCTGCGGAATGCGTTCGGCCGGTCCAAGACCGGCCGGAACGACGGGTCGCCCACCGAGGCCGCGCCGGGCGCGGCCGGGACGGATACCGGGTCGGCTACCGGGTCGGCTGCCGGGTCGGCTGCCGCCGGGGGAACGGTGGACGGCGGCTCGGCCACCGCCGGTTCCGCTGACACCGGTTCGGCCGGCGCCGGCGGAACAGTCGCCGCTGCCACAAGCGTTTCTGACGCCGAGTCAGCCAGTACGGTCGAGCCGTCGACCGCTCTTACGGACACGGCTGCCGCCGACAGCTCGCGCATGTCCACGGTGACGGATTATCTGACCGACAGCGACGCCGGCCGCTCCGCTTCGGCGGGGATCGAGCGCGGTTCAGCCGCCGGTTCGGCTGCCGCCGAAGACTCGCCGGCCACTCACGTGGATACAGCTGACGCCGGTTCGGCATTGGCCGACAGCACCGCTTCAGCAGCAGACGAGCGCGGCTCCGCCGCAGACACGGCTGACGCCGGATCGATCAGCGCCGGAAGCACCGCCGGGACGGTGGACGAGGCGATCGTCACCGCCGACACAGCTGACGCCGGATCGGCTGCCGCCGAGGGAACGCCGACCGCTGTCGCGGAGTCGGCTGACGCCGGATCGGTCCGCGCCGAAAGCACCGCTGCAACGGTGGACGAGGCGACCGCCACCGCCGGCACGGCTGCCGCCGGGGGCTCGCTGACAGTCCTCGAAACGCCCGCCGAGGCCGGTACGGTCTCCGCCGACTCGGCTGCCGCCGAAGACTCGTTGACCGCTGTCGCGGCAACGGCCGACGCCGGATCGGCTGCCGCCGAGGGCTTGCTGACCACTCACGCGGACGCGTCCGAAGCCGGTTCGACTTCGGTCGAAAGCGCCGTTTCAGCGGCGGACGAGCGCGGCTCCGACGCAGGTTCGGCTACCGCCGAAAGCTCCGCTTCAGCGGCGGGCGAGGTGACGTCCTCCGCGGACGTGGCTGACGCCGGTACGGCTGCTGCCGAGAGCTCGCTGACCGTTCACACCGCGGACGCGGCCGACGCCAGTACGAGTGCCACCGAGAGCACGGCCGTCGCCGAGGGCGCACTGACCGCTCACGCCACAGACTCAACCGACACCAGCACCAGCACCGCCGACAGCAAGACCACCGCCGAGAACTCACTGACCACCCACGCCACAGACACCACCGAGACCGGTTCCGCAGCCGTGGGCGGTGAAAGTGGCGGGTCTCGGGAAGCCTCGGGGACGGTGCTCACCGAGGCCGGGGGGCCCACCGTTCCCGCTCCCTCCCACGAGCCGAACCCCGCCGGAGGCAGTGGCGGCAAGAGGGTGTTCCCCACGCAGACCACCGGTGAGCGGGTGCCCGACCCCGGGCCGCTCTCGCCGATTCCGGACCCGGCTCCGGGGCCGGACGTGCCGAAGCCGGACCCGGAGCCCACCCCGGTGCCGGACCCGAATCCGACACCCAAGCCGGACCCCCGTCCGGCGCCCGGACCCGACCCGGAGCCGCGGCCGCTTCCGGACCCGGCGCCCGCGCCGACGCCCCAGCCCGCGCCCGCCGGAGAGCCCCTCACCACAGACGAAGTCACAGACGAAGCCGTAGCAGCCGGAGCCGGAACCGCAACAGCCGAAGCCCCCGCCCCGGACCGTCGGGACCACCCCCTCGCCCCCCTCCTCGAAGCCGCCGGCACCGCGCTCGGGAAGCAGGGGCTCACCGGGCAGCGGGCCGTCGTCTATCTCGTGCTCGACCGGTCCGGGTCGATGCGGAACTACTACAAGGACGGCACCGTCCAACACCTCGCCGAGCAGGCGCTGGGGCTGTCCGCCAACCTCGACGACGCCGCGGTCGTCCCCGTCGTCTTCTTCTCCACGGACGTGGACGGCACCGCCGACATCGGGCTCGACGACTACGCCGACCGCATCACGGAGCTGCACGCGGGGCTCGGGCACATGGGGCGTACGAACTACCACTGGGCGATCAACGCCGTCGTGGAGCACTACGAGAAGTCGGGGGCGGCCGACCCCGCGCTGGTGATCTTCCAGACGGACGGGGCGCCCACCGGCAAGGCCGCCGCCGAGAAGGCGCTGTGCGAGGCGGCGCGGCTGCCGATCTTCTGGCAGTTCGTGGGGTTCGGGGACCCGGCGGCGAAGGGGTTCGACTTCCTGCGGAAGCTGGACGACCTGGCCGTGCCCGAGAAGCGGGCGGTCGACAACGCGGGGTTCTTCCACGCGGGGCTCGACCCGCGGGCGCTGTCGCACGCGGACCTCTACCGGGAGCTCATGATCGAGTTCCCGGAGTGGCTGACCGAGGCGCGCGCCGCCGGGATTCTCGGCCGCTAGTCTCGCCCAGCCGGACCGTCACCGTGAGGCCGCCTCCAGGGTTGGGGGCGGCCTCCGCCGCGCCGCCGTGGGCGCGGGCGATGGACCGTACGATCGACAGGCCCAGCCCGGTGCCGGCCGCCGAGCCGAGCCGGTCCCGGCCGTCGCCGCGCCGGAAGGGTTCGAAGAGGTCGGCGACCTCGTCGGCCTCGATGAACGGCCCGGTGTTGCGTACGGTCAGCAGCCGCGGCCCCACCCGGACGTCGACGGTGCCGCCCTCGTGGTTGTGGATGACGGCGTTGCGCAGCAGATTGCCGGTCAGCTGGGCCAGCAGCACCCGGTTGCCCCACACCTGCGCGTCCGTGGAGTAGACCGTCAGCTTCACCCCGGCCCGTTCCGCGCGGCCCCGGACGGCGGCGGTCTCCTCCGCGACCACGTCCGCGAGGTTCAGCCGGTCGCGGCTCTCCAGGCCGCGCTCGCTGCGCGCGAGCACCAGCAGCCCGTCGATGAGGCGTTCGCTGCGCCGGTTGGTGGCCAGCAGCGTCGCCTTCGTCTCGGCCAGTTCCTCCGCCGATGGGCGGCCGCCCTCCAGCCCGACCTGGATGGCGGCGCGCTGCGTGGCGAGCGGGGTGCGCAGTTCGTGCGAGGCGTTGGCGATGAACCGGCGCTGGCTGTCGAACGCCCCCTGCAACCGCCCCAGCAGCGCGTCGAGGGTGTCGGCCAGTTCCTTCAGCTCGTCGGCGGGGCCGCTCTGGTCGATGCGCTCGTGCAGGTTCCGTTCGGAGATCCGCCGCGCCTTGGCCGTCATGACGTGTACGGGCCGCAGCATCCGGCCCGCCGTCCACCAGCCGACGCCGACCGCGAGCAGCGCGGTGACCAGCAGCGCCACCACCGACCAGAAGACCAGTTGCTGCGAGGCGGCCTGGCTGACGCCGTCGGAGACCTGGGCGATCTCCCGCATCCGGCGCACCTTGGCGACCACCGGCTCCTCGGTGGCGCTCGGCGACGTCGCCGCGGGGAAGCGGTGCACCGGTACGTACAGCTCCACCGGAGCGCCCGTACGGGCCTGGGCCTGGGAGCGGATGTGGCCGGCCCGTTCCTGGGTGCCGGCGCTGGAGAGGACATTGACGAAGATCAGCAGCGCGGTGGCCAGCACCAGGAAGACCCCGCCGAAGACGACGGCGACCCGGGTGCGGACCTTGTGGCCGTGCGGGCGCTTCGCCAGCGTCCCGCGCATGGCGCGGACCCGGCTCACAGCGCGTACCCGACGCCCTGCTCCGTGCGGATCAGGGCGGGTTCGCCGAGTTTTCCGCGCAGTTTGCTCATGGCGACGCGGACCGCGCCCGTGAACGGGTCGGCGTTCGCGTCCCAGGCCCGTTCCAGCAGCTCCTCGGCGCTGACCGTCGCGCCGTCGGCCTCCAGCAGGATCTGGAGGACCGCGAACTCCTTCGGGGAGAGGTCCAGCACCGCCCCGTCCCGCGTGGCGGTGCGCCGCACGGTGTCCAGGACCAGGCCGGAACGTTCCAGCACCGGCGGCGTGGGGCGGGCGCTGCGCCGCCGCAGCGCCCGTACGCGCGAGATCAGCTCGGGGAACTCGAACGGTTTGGGCAGATAGTCGTCCGCCCCCAGGTCGAGGCCGGACACCCGGTCCTCCATGGAGCCCGCGGCGGTCAGCATCAGGATGCGGGTGCGGGAGCCGGCGGCGACGAGCCGGCGGGTGACCTCGTCGCCGTGCACGCGCGGCAGATCGCGGTCGAGGACGACCACGTCGTAGTCGTGCAGCCCGAGGTAGGCGAGGGCGGCGTCCCCGCTGTAGACGGTGTCCACGGCGAAGCCGGCCCGGCGCAGGCCGGTCGCGACCAGCTCCGCCAGTACTTCCTCGTCCTCGGCGACCAGTACCCGCATGATGGCGTTCATCTCCCTCTGCACCCTTCGCCCCCTTCCAGGATGCGGGTGTACAGGAGGAGATGTTTCGCGAACGTCTCCCCCGGTGCGGTGCATGTCTCTCCCGGCGCCGCGAATGTCTCCCCCGGCGCCGTGGATGTCCCGATCGGGCCGGTGGGCGGGAAAATCGGGGGCGGGTGGTCCGGCGCCCTCCGATACGATATTGACGACCCGCGGTGGATTCGCGGGCCAAATTGTCACACCCGGTACCGACTTGGGAGCAGCCTGCAATGGCTCGACACCTCATCACCAGCGCCCTTCCGTATATCAACGGGATCAAGCACCTGGGCAACATGGTGGGGTCCATGCTCCCGGCGGACGTGTACTCCCGGTACCTCCGCCAGCGCGGCCACGACGTCCTGTACATCTGCGCCACCGACGAGCACGGCACCCCCGCCGAGCTGGCCGCCAAGGACGCCGGGCTGCCGGTGGCCGACTTCTGCGCCCAGCAGCACGACGCGCAGCGGGCGGTCTACGACGGCTTCGCGCTCGCCTTCGACCACTTCGGCCGCAGCTCCTCGCCGCAGAACATCGAGATCACCCAGCACTTCGCGCGCAAGCTGCACGAGAACGGCTTCATCGAGGAACGGGCGATCCGCCAGGTCTTCTCCCTCGCCGACGACCGCTTCCTCCCGGACCGGTACATCGTCGGCACGTGTCCGCACTGCGGTTACGACAAGGCGCGCGGCGACCAGTGCGAGAACTGCACCCGGGTGCTGGACCCCACGGACCTCATCGAGCCGCGCTCCGCGATCAGCGGCAGCGGGGAGCTGGAGGTCCGCGAGACCAAGCACCTCTTCCTCCTCCAGTCGAAGTTGGCGGCGGAGGTCGAGGCGTGGATCGACGTGGTCGGCGACGAGTGGCCCACGCTCTCCTCGTCCATCGCCCGCAAGTGGCTGACCGAGGGGCTGCACGACCGCGCGATCACCCGCGACCTGGACTGGGGCGTGCCGGTGCCGGCCGACGTCTGGCCGGAGCTGGCGGCCGAGGGCAAGGTCTTCTACGTCTGGTTCGACGCCCCCATCGAGTACATCGCGGCGACGAAGGAGTGGCAGGACTCGGCCGATGACGGTTCCCGCGACTGGAAGTCATGGTGGTACGAGGCCGACGACGTCCGTTACACGGAGTTCATGGGCAAGGACAACGTCCCGTTCCACACGGTGATGTTCCCGGCCACCGAGATCGGCACCCGCGAGCCGTGGAAGCGCGTCGACTACGTCAAGAGCTTCAACTGGCTGAACTACTACGGCGGCAAGTTCTCCACGTCGCAGAAGCGCGGCATCTTCACCGGCGACGCCCTGGAGATCCTGCCCGCCGACTACTGGCGCTACTTCATGATGGCGAACGCCCCCGAGTCGGACGACACGTCCTTCTCCTGGGAGCTGTTCTCCTCCGTGGTCAACAAGGACCTCGCCGACACCCTCGGCAACTTCGTCAACCGCGTGCTGTCCTTCTCCCGCAAGCGCTTCGGCGACGCGGTGCCGGCGGGCAGCGCGCCGGGCGAGGCCGAGCGGAAGCTGGGCGAGCAGATCGCCGAGCTGCTCGCCGAGTACGAGGGCCACATGGAGGCGCTCCAGTTCCGCAAGGCGGCCGCCGCGCTGCGGGCGCTGTGGAGCGCGGGCAACTCCTACCTGGAGGAGAAGGCCCCCTGGCTGGAGATCAAGACCGACCAGGAGGGCGCGGCGCTGACGCTGCGTACGGCGATGAACCTCATCCACCTGTACGCGGTGGTCTCCGAGCCGTTCATCCCGGCCTCGGCGAAGGCGATGCGCTCGGCGTTCGCGCTGGCCGACGACTCGGCGACGTGGGTCACGGCCGACGAGGCCAGGGCGCTGGCGTCCGTGCCCGTGGGCACGGACTTCACGGTGCCGCCGGTGCTCTTCGCCAAGATCACGGATGAGGACCTGGAGGGCTACCGCGCCCGGTTCGGCGGCGAGGAGGCCGCGCCGCCCGCCGAATAGCGAGTAGCGAGTAGCGGTACGTACGCGCGTACGGACGAGGACCACCCTCACAGGGGCCGGAAGGCCGCCCTGTGAGGGTGGTCTTTTTCTTGCCGCCGATCGCCGACGCTTGCGGCCGATCGACACCGATCGGCGCCGATCACCGCCGATCGACACCGATCCGCCGCCGATCCGCCGCCGGGGGTGTTGGGCGCGTCACCGCCGGGGCTAGGGTCGCCCCGAGCTCGGTTGTGTGACACGACGAGACGCCCCGAGTGCCCTTGAATACTCCGGTTATGTGAACGTTCGGGCACCAGATGCACACCTGATGGGCACAACGTCAGTGACCCGTTGATCGTTCGGCAATCTTTTGTTGAGCACTACCGAGCACTCTGGGACTGTCGCTATACGGGGGAAGACAAGGAACAGAACACCAGTGCTCGAAAAACGCGTCACGGTGGTCGTCCACGCCGCGGACCCGCTCAGCCGGGCCGGGGTCATCAGCCACCTGCAACATCAGCCCACCGTCGAACTCCTGGAGCGCCCCGGTACGACCGCCGGGGAGGAGCCGCGCGGCACCGTCGCCGTCGCGCTCGTCGACCGTGTCGACGAGGCGGCCGGAGCCGAGCTGAGACGCCTCGTCAGAGGCGGGGAGCAGCGCGTGGTGCTGATCGCGAGCGAACTGCGCGAGCCGGAACTGATGACCGTCGTGGAGTACGGCGTACGCGCCATCCTCTGGCGCCACCAGGCCACGCCGCAGAAACTGCTGCGCGCCGTGCACAGCGCGGCACGCGGCGAGGGGGAGCTGCCGCCCGACCTGATCAACAGACTGCTGACCCAGGTCGGGCGGCTGCGGCGGTCCGCCATGGACTCCGCCTCGTCCTCGTTCGTACCGACGCTGGGCATGGCGCCCCGCGAGGTGGACGTACTGCGGCTGGTCGCGGAGGGCATGGACACCCGGCAGATCTCGGAGAAGCTCGCCTACTCCGAGCGGACCGTGAAGAACGTCCTGCACGCCCTGATGACGCGGCTGCAACTGCACAACCGCGCGCACGCCGTCGCGTACGCGCTGCGGGAGGGATACATCTGATGGCACCGAGGCGACATTCGGGGGACAGCACGTGATTCACGAGGTCGACGAGGCACTGCGGCGCGTACTGCGCGGCGGTGCGATACCGGACACGACCGGCGAGGTCGTGTTCGAGGCGCCCACCCGCGACTGGGCGGCGCGCCGCAACGCGCCCACGCTCAACACCTACCTGTACGACATCCGCGAGGAGGTGGCCCGCCGCGAGCGCGGCGCGATCAACGTCCGGGACGCGTCCGGAATGGTGGTGCGCAGACGCCAGCCGCCGCGCTGGTTCCGGCTGTCGTACCTGCTCACCGCGTGGACGACCCGGCCCCAGGACGAGCACCGGCTGCTGTCGGCGGCGCTGGGCTGCCTGCTCTCGCACGAGATCCTGCCGGCCGCCGCGCTGTCCCCGACGCTCACCGCCCTGGAGGTGTCGATCCCCATGTCGGTGGGGGTGCCGCCCGCCGAGTCCCGTTCCATCGCCGACATCTGGTCGGCGCTGGGCGGGGAGCTGAAGCCCTCGCTGGACGTGGTGATCACGGTGCCGTTCCCGGTCTCGCCCTCGTACGAGGTGGCGCCGCCGGTCACGGAGGCGGTCACGCAGGTCAAGGGCGTCAACGGCGTTCCCGGGGACGCGCAGCCGCGTGTGCTGCGCTCGGTGCCGGGCGACGGCTCCGGGGCGAGCGGCTCGCCGCGCGGCGGGACCCGCGGGCGCGGTACGACGCGGTCGGCGGCGCGGTGAGCGCGGCCACGGACCGTACGAACGGTATGGGCGGTATGGACAGTACGAGCGTTACAGGTGTTACAGGCGTTGCGGGGGGCCTCCGGCCCGACGGGGCGCAGGGCTCGAACGGCGCGTCCGGGGTCGCGGTGCTGCGGCGGCTCGGGCTGCTGCGCGAGCGCGTCGCCGCGCTGGTGGAGCACCGCAGCGCCGACGACCCGACGGCCGACGACCCGCTGCGCGGGCTGTACGTGTCGCCGGAGACCGCCCAGCGGCTGGCGGCGGCTCCGGGGCCGCAGGAGGCCGCCGGTTCCGGCGTCTTCCTGACGGAGGAAGCATCGGGCGACTGGGACACCGGGACCGCCGGGAATGCCGGGACCGCCGAGAACGCCGAGAACACTGCGAGCACAGACCGACTGGTGCGGCTGACGGAGCGGTTCGCGCTCTCGCCGCTCGACGCGCACATCCTGCTGTCCGCGCTCGCCCCCGACGCCGACCGGGGGTTCGAGCCGCTGTACGGCTATCTCAACGACGACGTCGGCCGCCGCCGCGCCACGGTCGCGCTCGCCCTGGATCTCGCGGGCACCGGCCCGTACGACGCGACCGCCCGCGCCCGCTTCCACCCGTCCGCGCCGCTCATCGCGGGCGGCCTGCTCGCCGTCGAGGACGAGGACCGGCCGCTGCCGGGCCGGGCGCTGCGGGTGCCGGAGCGGGTGGTGGCGCATCTGCTGGGCGACGACGCGCTCGACGGCGACCTGGGCGCCGCCGGCGTCCGGCTGGCGCCGCCGAACCCCGCGGAACTGGGGCCGTTCGCGGTCCGGCTCGCCGCGCTCGCCTCGGCCGGACCGCTCGCCGTGCACCTGCGGGAGCGCCGGCCCGGCACCGCGGCCGAGCCCGCCGCCGACGCGCTCGCCGCCGCCGGGCTGCCCGTACTGCGCTACGACCCGACGCGCGCGGGGCAGGACCCCGCGCGGGTCGCGCCCCTGCTGGTGCGGGAGGCGCGGCTGCGCGGGGCCGCCCTGGTGGTGGGGCCGGTGCCGGAGCGGCCCGGACCGCTGATCGAGTCGCTGGCCGTGCCGGACGCCACGGTGGTCTGCTTCGGCTCGGAGCCGTACGACCCGGGGTGGGCCCCGGACACGGCGCTGGTCGGGATGGACGCGCCGCAGGACGTCGTGGACCTCGCGGGCGTGTGGTCGGCGGAGCTGGGCGCGGCCGGCGGCACGGAGTTCGAGCTGGCCGAGACGGTGGCCGCGTACCGGCTGAGCGCCGCGCAGATCCGCCGGGCCGCCCGTACCGCCACCGCGCTCGCCGCCTTCGACGGCGGCCCGCTCACCGCGGCCCATGTGCAGCACAGCGCGCGGCAGCAGTCCGCGCCGCTGCTGGACCGGCACGCGCGGCGGGTGCGCCCGGCGGTCGGGTTCGGCGATCTGGTGCTGCCCGAGGAGCCGCTCGGGATGCTGACCGAGCTGACGCAGCGCGCTCGCCACCGGGAGCAGGTGCTGGGCCAGTGGCGGCTGCGTACGGGCGGCGGGCGCGGGCGCGGCGTGGTCGCGCTGTTCGCGGGCGACTCGGGCACCGGCAAGACCCTGTCGGCGGAGGTCGTCGCCGGGGAACTGGGCCTGGACCTGTACGTGGTGGACCTCTCCGCGATCGTCGACAAGTACGTGGGCGAGACCGAGAAGAACCTTGAGCGGATCTTCGTGGAGGCCGACCGCACGGACGCGGTGCTGCTCTTCGACGAGGCCGACGCGGTCTTCGGCAAGCGCTCGGAGGTCAAGAGCTCCCACGACCGGTACGCCAACCTGGAGAGCGCCTACCTCCTCCAGCGGCTGGAGTCCTTCGACGGGGTGGCGGTCCTGACCACCAACCTGCGGGCCAACATCGACGACGCGTTCACCCGCCGCCTGGACCTGGTGGTGGACTTCCCGTTCCCGGACGAGACGCAGCGCGTCGCGCTGTGGGAGGGCTGCCTGGCCTCGACGCCGTGCGAGCCGGAGCTGGGACTGGACGTGTGCGCCAAGGAGTTCGAGCTGTCCGGCGGCGCGATCCGCAGCGCGGCCGTCACCGCCGGGTACCGGGCGGCGGGCCGCGGCGAGCCGGTGTCGGCGGCGGACGTACGGGCGGGGGCCGAGCGGGAGTACCGCAAGATGGGCCGCCTGGTGCCGGGTCCGGCGCTGGTGTGGACGTAGTCCGACGCGCCGGACGAACCAGATGAAAGCGCCCGGCCGGGAGGAGAACCTCCCGGCCGGGCGCTTTCCTATGACACGTCGCCGCGGCGGGCCGCTACTTCGGGACGATCATCCAGGCCATGTTGTCGGCGCTGTGGTTGTCGCACCCCTGGGTGGTCGCGCCCTTGTCGTTTGCCATGTTGAAGACGCAACTGCCGTCGTCGACGCTGACGATGCGCTTGCGGCCCTCGTCGCCGGGCGCGTCCACGAGCCGCCACTTCTGGTTGACCCGCAGGTTGCCCGTCTTCAGGTCCTCCGGCTTGGCGTGCATGATCTGGAGCAGGTTGGTGTGGAAGCCGTCCGGGTTGACCAGCTTGTCCAGGATGGCGCCGGGGGCGCTGGCGGACTCCAGGGCGTAGGTGTTGTCGTCCTTGTAGTGGTGCAGGATCCACATCTGGTTCTTGCCGAACTGGTCGCCCGTCCACTTCGGGTTCTGGCCGACCTGCGTGCCGTTCTCCTGCTTGCCCTCGTTGGCCTGGAGGTACCAGCCGGTGCCGGACTTGTCCTTGATGGTGAACAGTTTCGGGCCGGCGGGCTTCTTGTGACCGCCGCCGCCACCGCCTCCGCCGTCGCCCTTCTTCTTGTCCCCGTCGTCGTCGTGCTTGTCGGGGGTGGGCGTCGAGGTCGGCTCCTGGCTCGGCGGCGGGCTCGGGGCCTTCGACATCTCGCCCTGAGGAAGCTTGGTCAGCTCCCCCGCCTTCTCGCGGGCCTGCGTGGAGACGCTCGGCTTGTGCTGGAACCAGAGCACCAAGAAGATCATGAGCAGCGCGAGCAGCACGCCGAGAATCGCCATCAGCCAGCGCGGCAGGATGGACGGCTGTACGTACGTACCGCGCAGCTCGGTGGGTTGTGCGACCCCGGCCCGCAGCACGGACAGCGTGAACGGGTGCTTGCGGGTGCCGCCGACCCAGCTGATCGACCCGGCCTTGATCCGCAGCAGGGCGAACCCGGCGCGTCCGGGCGCGACCTGGACGGCCCCCGGATCGGGGTCGACGGACAGCGAGTCGCCGTTGTCGCGGGTGGAGAAGGACGTGGTCAGCGGCTGGTTGCCGAGGTTGTCGACGGCGACCTGCGCGGTGGCGCGCCATCTGCCGCGTACCACGAGCGGAATCAGATCGGTGTTCATCTCGGCGAAGGCGCCGACCGTGATCTGCCCCTCGGCGACGTCGGCCGCCTGCGGCTGCTCACGCGGCAGCACCCGCACACCGAAGGCGACGGGCCCGGCCTTGGCGTCAGAGGTCCGCGGCGGAGCGAAGTCCACCTGGGCGGTGCCCTCGGCGCCCGGATAGAGCCGCAGCACATCCGGCTCGACCCGCCCCCAGCCCGCCGCATCGCCCACCAGCGACAGCCGGTACTCCTCGACGGTGTCCCCCGTATTGCGCACACGCAGGCGCACACCGGCGCTGGAGCCGGGGTCGACGGAGGTCGCGGCCGGTTCCAGTGAAGTCCACATGCTCACCGTCGACAGTGAACGCGACCAGGGCCCCGCGTGCGGCGTACGCACGGGCAGTACCGGGGGCAGCGTTCGGTGCCCGATCAGCCCTTGCGGCCACCGGACCGCTCCGCCGGACCGACACCCCCGCCCCGCCACTCGCCCCGAACCCGCCCGACAACGGAAACCGCCGCCCACGCGCCCGCACGCCGCGTCGGCGGCACCACCTGGGCACGTTAGACGGCACGACGGATTTCGGGGGGTACGCGAGGGCAGAAGTGGGGGCAGAGGGGGTGCCTTCGGGGGCGGGGGGCTGGGCGGCCTGCCCGCCGCCCCGTCTGCCGCCTGGTGGCCGGCGCCCCTGCGTGATCAGGAGTGCCCTTCGGGGTGCCGTCGCATGAGCACGTTGCAGTCGGACACGGTGGTCGCGTCGCCGACGCCGCGTGAGCGGTCCCGCAGGTTCGCGAGTTCGGCGCAGCCCGCGCAGCCCGCGACGGGCGTCGGCTCCAGCGCCAGGCGCAAGGGAAGTTCAATCGGCTCGGGCGAATATCTCTTCGACTCATACATGGTGCGTAGCCGCCCCTCGAACGGTGCGCCCTATCCCCTGGCGGGATTGTGCTCTAGTTCAGTATCCGAGTGGCCGAAGCACTCCCGCTACTGTCCCGAGTGCACTAGTGTGCTCGCACTGACATCGCGTCAACTCGCTTGAGGAGACAGCCGAATGCCCAGCCCCAAAACGTTCACGAAGATCGCCGACCACTTCCGGGAACGCATCCTGTCGGGTGAACTGGAGCCCGGCTCCAGGCTTCCGAGCAACCGGGAGATCGCCGGACAGTGGCAGGCGGCAGCGGCCACCGTCTCCCGAGCGCTGCAAGCGCTACAGGTCGAGAACTACATCCGGACCACCCCGAGGGGCACCTTCGTCGCCGACGACCCGAAGTGGACGCTCTCGGCGCGCGATCGGCTGACGCGAGTCCAGCGGGTGAAGTCGATTCTGGCCGAGGGCGAGACCAGCCGCGTGACCGCAGCCGAGTTGATCGCTCCCCCGCTCTACGTGGCCGAGCTTCTCGACCTTGAGGCCGGGGATCAGGTCGTCCGGCGCGAGTGGCTGGCCGGTCGCGGCAAGACGCGAACGGTCTTCGCGGTGACCTGGTACCCCGCGCCGTTCGCCGCTCTGGTTCCCGACCTGCTGAACACCGCGCCGGGACGTAACCACGGGCTGACGTCGCGGGTCCTGGACGCCACGCATCGTACGATCACGCACGCCAGGGACGACATGCACGCCCGCCCTGCCGACGCGCGGGAGGCGAGCGCGCTGGGTCTCGCCGTGGGGACATCGGTGCTGGCGGGCGCGCACAGGTGGTCGGATGAGCAGGGGGTCATCGAGTACGGGGAGTGGTGCCTGCCGCCTCGGTTCACCATCGGCTACGAGTACATGCCCTGACCGGAAGCACCGCCTACCCGGTCAGTCGACGGGCTGGACCTCCCGTGCGGGTACCGACCCGACCAGGAGACGGCGTCGCGGCGCCCTCCCCGCGCCGCGACGCCGACCGATCGGCCCGTCTGAAAGCCTGTGCGCATGGCCGTGACCGTCGTGGTCTACGAGGATCTGCCCGATCGAGTCCGTGCCGCTGTCGAGGCCGAGACCGGGCCGGTCTTCACTGTGGAGACCGTGTCATCGGGGCTCAACAGCGCTCTGTCGGCGCGGGTGCGCACCGCCGGCGGAAGCGTGTTCCTCAAGGGGCTGCCTGTCGGCCACCGTTGGGCGTGGACGCAGGGGCGCGAGTCCGAGATCAACCCGTATGTCGTCCCGCTCGCCCCGCGTCTGCTGTTCCGCGTCGTCGCCGCAGGCTGGGACGTTCTCGGGTTCGAGGTCGTCGACGGGCGCCATGCCGACTACGCGCCCGGTTCGCCCGATCTGCCCTTGGTAGCGGACGCGCTATTGGAGTTGGGGGGTCTTCGGTGTCCGGACGTCGAACTCCGGCGCGCCGAACAGCGGCTGGCCGCTTACGTGGACCGGCCGGCCGATGCGGACGCTTTCAGAGGCGACGCGCTGCTCCACACCGACTGGAACAACCGGAATGTGCTCGTCGCCGACGGCCGGGCCCGGGTCGTGGACTGGGCCTGGGCCACCCGGGGTGCTGCTTGGCTCGATCCCGCCCACTGGGTCATCTGGCTCATCGCGGCGGGTCACACGCCGGCCGGCGCCGAAGAACTGGCCGGGCGGCTGCCCGCCTGGGGCGCGGCGCCGCCTCGGGCGGTGGACGCCTTCGCGTGCGCCGGCGCCAATCTGTGGACGGAGATCGGCGGCGCCGATCCTGATGACTGGACGCGGAGACTGCTCACCGCGGCGCGGCTCTGGTGGCGGCATCGGCGCGGGTAGAGGTCATGCCGCCGAGTCCGTTTCCTCCGTCGCGAGCAGGGCCGTGATGGCGGCGGACTCGCGGGCGTTGTGCCCCTCCAGGTCGAGGAGGGCGGCGCGCAGGGTGGAGAGGGCGCGGGGCCGGTCGCCGGTGCGCAGGAGGGCGCGGCCTTGGGCGGCGTGGGCCAGGCCGCGGCAGAGGATGTCGCTCAGGCCGTGTTCCATGGACAGGGACCGGTCGGCGTGGCTGAGGGCCGCTTCGGGGCGGTTGGCGGCCAGTTCGGCGTGGGCCAGGCGGGCCCAGCACATGGCTTCCCAGCGGAGGTCGCGGGCGGCGTGGTGGCGGCGACGGGACTCGTGGAAGTACTGGAAGGCGTCGGAGGTGCGGCCGTCGGTCAGGGCGGTGCAGCCTGCCTGGTAGAGGACGTGGGCGAGGGTGTCGGGGCGGCCGAGTTCGCGGGCTCGGGTCACCGCTTCGCGGGTGGCGACGGCGGCCTCCGCCGAGCGGCCCAGGTCGCTGTACGCGCGTGCCTGGTAGGAGAGGACATGGGCGGCGTCGCTGGCGGCGCCCATGGCCTCGAAGAGGGCGTGGGCCTGTTCGAAGGGCCGGATGCCCTCGGCGGGGCGGCCCAGGGCGATGAGGACGATGCCCAGGTCGTGCGCGGCCTCGGCGCTGGTCAGCCGGTCGCCGGACCGCTCCGCCAGCCGCAGGCTCTCGCGGAGCGCGATCTCCGCGCGGTCGTAGGTCTGGATGCCGTAGTGCGGCGCGCCGAGGAGCCGCAGGACGCGGGCGGTGCTGCGGTCGTCGCCGTGCCGGCGGGCGGCGGCCAGGGTCTCGTGGACGCGCGGTTCGAGGCCGTACCGGCGTGCGGTGCCCTGCACCAGGTTGGCCCAGGCGACCAGCAGGTCCACGGCCGGGCGCAGGGCGGCGCGGCTGCCGGCGGCGGCCTGCCGTACGGCTCCGTGCAGTTGGGGGTGGGCGTTCCAGAGCCATTCGCGGGCGGCGCCGGCGTCGGGGAGGTCGCGGCCCGGGGCAAAGGAGCGGTGCAGGTGGTCGGGGACGACGCTGTGCGGGCGGATGCGCCGCATCGCGGTGACGACGGTCGCCAGTACGTGGTCCAACTGCCGCCGCAGCGCCGCGGACCGCTCCTCGGGGCTGTCGGTGCTCTCGCTCTGCCGCCGCGCGAACAGTTTCAGCAGGTCGTGGTAGCCGTACCGGTTGCCGGAGCGCACCTCGGCGAGCCCGGCGTCGACGAGGCTCTCCAGCATCCGCTCCGCCTCGCTCCCGTCCACGCCCAGCAGTTGCGCCACCGAGGACGCGCTGAAGGCGGGCACGTCGGCGAGGGAGGCCAGGCGGAAGGCGCGGGCCAGGTCGGGGGCGAGCGCCGCGTATCCGAGCCGGAACGCGCACTCCACGCCGAGATCGTCCACGCGCAGTTCGTCCAGGCGGCGGCGCTCGTCGCGGAGGCGGGCCGCGAGATCCGCCACGGCCCAGCTCGGGCGGGCCGCCAGCCGGGCGGCGGCGATCCGTACGGCGAGCGGCAACCGGCCGCAGGCGGCGACCAGTTCGCGGGCGGCGACCGGTTCGACGGCGACCCGGTCGGGCCCGGCGATGGCCGCGAGCAGCGCGAGCGCGTCCCGTTCGGGCAGCAGTTCCACGTCCACCAGCCGGGCGCCGGAGAGGGTGATCGTCCGCGACCGGCTGGTGACGAGCACCGCGCACCCGAGGGCGCCGGGCAGCAGCGGGCGCAGCTGCCTGGTGTCGCGGGCGTTGTCGAGGAGTACGAGCATCCGCCGGCCCGCGAGCAGCGAGCGGTACAGCGCGGCCTGCTGCTCCAGCCCGTCCGGCAGTTCGGCGTCGGAGACGCCCAGCGTGCGCAGGAAGTGGGCCAGCGCCGCGGAGCCGCTCATGGCGTCCGGGTCGCCGCCGCGCAGGTCCACGTACAGCTGCCCGTCGGGGAACGCGGCGCTCACCGCGTGCGCGGCGTGCACGGCGAGCGCCGTCTTGCCGACCCCGGCCAGTCCGGTGAGCGTGGCGACCGGCACGGCCCGGCCGTCGGCGGCCAGCAGTGTCTCGCACAGCGCCTCGACGACCGCTTCTCTGCCGACGAAGTCCGAGATGTCGTAAGGGAGTTGGGCCGGTAGCGGCAGACAGGACGCGGGCGCCCCCGCCGGTTCCGAAGCGGGGGCGGGGGCGGGGGCGGGGGCGGATTCGGGGGTCGGCGAATCCGCCGGATGGGTCTCGGCCGGGACCGCGTCAGGAGCCGTCGGCTGCGCCGGGACCCTGATCTCCCATGGCATCTCCGGCGCCGCCGGCATCGCCGGTTCCCCCGCCAGCACCGTGGTGTGCAGGGCCGCCAGCTCCGGGCCGGGCTCGACCCCGAGGTCCCCGGAGAGGATGCGGCGCGTCGCCGCGTACACGGCCAGGGCCTCCGCCTGCCGCCCGCCGCGGTGCAGCGCCTGCATCAGGAGCCCCTGCGCGCGCTCGCGCAGCGGGTGCTCCGCCGCGAACGCCCGCAGCTCCGCCACCGTGTCCGCGTGCCGCCCGAGCCGCAGGGCGAAGTCGAAGAGATCCTCGCGCGCCGTGACGCGCAGTTCGCCGAGGCGGTCGCGCTCCCGCTCCGCGTACGGGCCCGGGAGCCCCGCCAGCGCTGTGCCGTCCCACAGGGCGAGGGCGCGGCTCAGCTCCCGGTGGCCCGCCGCCGGGTCACCGGCCGTGCGGGCCCGCGCGGCGGCGGCGAGCCGCCGCTCGAACTCGGCGGCGTCCAGCCGCCCGGCCGGCACCCGCAGCGCGTAGCCGTCCGGCGTCGACACCAGCAGCCGGCTGGGCTCGTGCTTCCGCCGCGCGGGCTCCAGCAGGGACCGCAGCCGCGAGATGTACGTCCGTACGGTGCCGACCGCGCGCAGCGGCGGGTCCTCGCCCCACAGCGCCGTCATCAGATCGACGAGCGAGGCGGAGCGCCCGTCGCGCAGCAGCAGGACGGCGAGGGCCGCCCGCTGCTGCGGCGAGCCGAGCGCCAGCGGACGGCCCGCCAGTTCCGCCCGTACCGGTCCGAGCAACTGGAACCGAGGCGCCGTACTCGGCCCGCCCTCGTCGCTGTGCACAGCCCGCCCGTACTCCTCGTCCTCGCCTCGCCGGCGCGTATCGCGTTGCCCTTTTGTACTCAGGATCGTCCTCAGACGCTACTCCAGCCGCTGTCCGGCACAGTCGTCGGCCGTCCGGAGCGGGGGCGGCCGTGCGACATGTGCGCCTTTGCCCCGATGTCGCCTCGGGGGCCGGAAGGACCCCTGGTGCGGCAGGTGTCCTTTCGGGCAATGACCCCTGCCCCCGACGACGTCCGTTCGCTCCTTCGGGCCGCCGGGCCGATGCGCCATCGTCGATACCGGACGATCGTCACCACTGGTCAGGACGGGGCGAGTCAGGCCAGGCCATGGGGAGCGCGCGGGAGAGATATCACCGTCAACGGGAGAGATATCACCGCTCTGCGCCGCCCCACCGGTGCCCCGTGCCACCAACTTCACCGTCGCAAGGAGTTCAGCCCCCATGCCCTCTTACCTGTCCCCCGGCGTATACGTCGAAGAAGTCGCCAGCGGATCGCGCCCCATCGAGGGCGTCGGCACCTCCGTCGCGGCCTTCGTCGGCCTGGCGCCGGTCGGTCCGGTCAATGAGCCGACGCTGGTGACGAACTGGTCGCAGTACGTGGCCTCCTTCGGCGAGTTCGCAGACGGGTACTACCTCGCGCACGCCGTCTACGGTTTCTTCAACAACGGCGGCTCCGCCGCCTACGTCATCCGGGTCGGCGGCACGGACCAGTCCGCGGGAGCTGACGGTGGCTCTCAGGGCGGGACGGCGTCCAACGGCCTGGTCAAGGAGCTCGTCGCCGGGGAGCCCGCGGCGCTCGGCTCGTTCAAGGTGTCGGCGATCGCCGGCGGCTCGATCAGCGTCGAGGTGCAGGACGTCGAGGGCGAGGGCGCGGCCGACCGCTTCAAGCTGATCGTCAAGGACGGCGAGAAGGCCGTCGAGAACTTCGAGGTGAGCGCGAAGAAGAGCGCGCGGAACTACGTCGTCACCCAGGTCAAGCAGCGCTCCAAGCTGATCGTCCTCGAAGAGGCCGCCCCGGCCACGCAGCTCGCGAAGCCCGACGCGCAGACCGTCGCCCTCGCCCCGGCCGTGCCGGCCCCCGCGCCCGCCGCCGCGCCGAACACCGGCGCCGAGCTGGAGCAGCTCGCCCCCGGCCGGTTCATCGGCGACTCCGCCGACCGTACGGGCTTCGGCGGGCTGGAGGCGCTCGACGAGATCAACATGGTCGCCGTGCCCGACCTGATGGCCGCCTACCAGCAGGGACTCATCGACCTGGAGCACGTCAAGGCCGTACAGCTCGGGCTCGTCGCGCACTGCGAGCTGATGGGCGACCGGATGGCGATCCTCGACCCGCCGCCGCAGCTCGGCGCCCGGCAGATCCGCCAGTGGCGGCAGGAGGTCGCGGGCTACGACTCCCGGTACGCCGCCCTCTACTACCCCTGGATCAAGGTCTTCGACCCGGCCACCGGCCAGACCAAGACCGTGCCGCCGTCCGGCCACATGTCCGGCGTGTGGGCCCGCAACGACTCCGAGCGCGGCGTGCACAAGGCCCCCGCCAACGAGATCGTGCGCGGCGCCGTCGACCTGGAGCTCCAGATCACCCGCGGCGAGCAGGACCTGCTCAACCCGATCGGCGTGAACTGCATCCGGGCGTTCCCCGGCCGCGGCATCCGGATCTGGGGCGCGCGCACCCTGGCGTCCGACCCGGCCTGGCGCTACCTGAACGTCCGCCGGTACTTCAACTACCTCGAAGAGTCGATCCTCATCGGCACCCAGTGGGTCGTCTTCGAGCCCAACGACCAGGCGCTGTGGGCGCGCATCCGCCGCAACATCTCGGCCTTCCTGGTCAACGAGTGGCGTGCGGGCGCGCTGTTCGGGTCGCGTCCCGAGGACGCGTTCTACGTGAAGTGCGACGAGGAGACCAACCCGCCGGAGTCGGTGGACGTCGGCCGGGTCGTGTGCGAGATCGGCATCGCCCCGGTGAAGCCCGCCGAGTTCGTGGTGTTCCGGCTGGCGCAGTTCTCCGGCGGCGGCGGCGAGCTGGAGGAGTAACCGCCCCGTGTCACCGGCGCGGCCCGCGCCATGGGCCCGGGCCGCGCCGTGGGACCGGCCCGCGCCGCGGGCCGCGCCCCTCGTCCGTACCACTTGAGAACAGCAGGAACAGAAGGAAGAGTGAACTCCCTTGTCGCTTCAGCCCGGTGACGCCCTCACCACACATAATTTCGGCCTCCAGATCGACGGTGTGATGGTCGAGTACCTCCAGGAGGTCAGCGGCCTGACGATGGAGCAGGACGTCATCGAGTACCAGCAGGTCTCGGCGGACGGCAAGCCCGTCGTCAAGAAGATGCCCGGCACCAAGAAGGCCGGCCAGGTCACGGTGACGCGCGGTATGACCCAGTCGTCCTCGTTCAGCGAGTGGATCAACCAGTCCATCGCCGGTGACATGGGCTCCGCCCGTAAGAACGCCACCATCATGATGATGGACTTCCAGAACAACCCGGTGAAGCGCTACAACATGCGCAACGCCTGGTGCAGCAAGGTGGAGACCAACAGCGTCAAGGCCGGCGACGCGGCCGCGCTGACCGAGCAGGTCACCATCGTCTTCGAAGAGCTGGTCATCGAATAATGCGGCGCGAAGGCCCGGCGGCACCGGCGGGCGTGGCGGGACCGGTTCCCGCCGCGCCCGGCCCGGCCGCGCAGCAGGTACGGGAACCCCTGCGCACGGAGTTCGAGTTCGAGCTGCCGCGCGGCTTCGTCGACGAGTCCGGCACCGTGCACCGCAACGGCGCGATGCGGCTCGCGACGGCCCGCGACGAGCTGATCCCCCTGCGCGACGTGCGCGTCCGGGAGAACCCCGCCTATCTGTCGGTGGTCCTGCTCGGCAGGGTCATCACCCGGCTGGGCACCCTCCCGATCGTGCACGACGGAACGGTGGAGAACATGTTCGCCTCCGACCTCGCCTTCCTCCAGGACTTCTACCGGCAGATCAACGCGGAAGGGCACACGCGCGCCGCCGTCGCCTGTCCGCACTGCTCGGAGTCCTTCGAGGTGGAGCTGGCCGGGAGCCGCCTGGGGGAATCGTGACGTACGCGACCGACCGCATCCACGAGGAAGTCGCGTACCTCGCCTACCACTTCCACTGGGGGCTTGAGGACATCCTCGACCTCGAACACGCCGACCGGCGCGCGTACGCGACGCGGATCGCGGACCTGGTGGAACGCGCCGAAGGGAACCAGTGACGGGGCATGGGGTTGTTCAGGAGGAAGTCCCGCCGGACGGGGGCCGACGCGCGGTCGGCCCCGGTCGGCATGCCCGCGACCGCCGAGGCCCCGCAGGCCGCCGCGCCCGCTGCGGCCGCTCCCGCCGAGGCGCGTGACGGGGGCTGGGCCTCCGTGCCGCCCGTGCAGCGGGTGCTCGGCGCGCCGAGCCCGGTCGTCGAGACGGGATTCACCGCCTCGCTGGCCTCGCACCGCGACCCGTCCTTCGGCGGCGAACTGGGGCACGACGTACGGGCCTCAGCGCCCGGCGGCACGATCGGCGGGGTGATCTCGCCCGCCGCCGCCGCGCCGAGCGGCAGCGTGCTGCCCGCGCTGCCGGTCCTGCCGGTGGCCCCGCGCGGCCGTACGGACGGCCCGGCCGCCGCCCCCGAACCGCCGGAGCCGCGCTCCCTGCGCACGGCCCCCGTCCAGCGGGCGCCCGCCCGCAGCCTCACCTCGGCGGCCCCCACCGCCACGCCGCGCCGCCTCCCGGCGGCCCGGCCCACCGATGTCCCCGCTCCGGGCCACACCCCCCGGACGGGGACCGCGGCCACCGACGCGCAACGCACCGCGCCGGTGGCCGAAGCCCCTGTCGCTGTACGGCCGTCCACCCCCGTATCGGCCGTGCAGCGACAGGCGGCGCACGCGGATGCGCCCGCCGCCGCGCCTTCGGGCCCGGCGGGCCCCGCGGCCCCGGCTCCTTCGGAGCCGGGGCCCTCACACTCCGAGGTATCCGACGCACCGGTCCGGGGGCCCGCCATCCAGCGGCGCACCGCCGGCCGCGAGGCCGGGCCCGCCGCCCCGGCGAGCCCGGCCGGTACGCCTCCGACGGTGCAGCGGCGCACTACGAGCGGCGAGGCCGGGCCTCCGGCGGCGCCGCCCTCGGGCCCCGCCGCCGCGCCCACGCCTGCGCCGCAGGCTCCGGGCCCCGTTCAGGCGGGCCCCGGCCCGTCTCCCGTTCAGCGCCGGGCGACGCCCGCGAGCGACAGCACGACGACCCGGCCCTCGCCGCCGTCGCAGACGGGCCCGCCGATCCAGCGGCGCCCTATGACGGGCGGCTCGGCGCCGATCCGCACCGTGGACACGCCGTCGACGGCGGCCGGCCCGACGGGTCGGCAGCGGGAGCCGGGCGACGGTCCCGGCAACGGAGCGGGCAACAGCTCGGCCCCGTCGAGCCCTGCCGACACGCCTGGCCGAGTCGGCCCGGCCATCCAGCGACGGGCCGCGGGCAGGACGCCGGGCGGCCCGCCGGCCGTTGCTCCGACGGGTCAGCCGGGGAAGGCGGGTCAGCCGGGTCAGGGGAGTCAGCCGGGTCAGCCGGGCCAGGGGAGTCAGGCAGGCCGGAGTGGTCCGGCGGACACCCCCGCTACGGGCGGCCCGGCTACGGACGGCCCCGCTGTGCAGCGGAGCACGCCCGGCAACGCCACCGGCACCCCGGCTACGGGCAACCCGGACCAGGGCTCGGCCGCCGACGCGGCGGTACGGCCCGGCCCGGCCATACAGCGACGGGCGACGACCGGCGGGGCCCCCGGCCAGTCGGCCGCCCAGCCCGTACAGCGGCGGACGCCGGGCAACACCACCGGCGACCCGGCTCAGGCCGCCGACACGGCTGGGCAGAGCGGCCCGGCCGTACAGCGGCGAGCGACAACAGGCGGCTCCCCCGCCACCTCAGCCACGCCCGTACAGCGGCACACGCCCGGCAACACCACCTCGGCCGCCGACACGGCAGGGCAGAGCAACCCCGCCGTACAACGGCGAGCGACAACCGGCAACGCCCCCAGCCCGTCGGCCACCCGCCCCTCGACCACGCGCCCGGGCGGCGGTGCCGAGGACTCCACGGCACCGGCCGTGCAGCGCCGACCCGCGACGAGCGGCGACGCCGCGCCCGTACGCGCCACCGGGCCCCAGCCCGCACCGCCCGCGATCAGCCCCCCTGTTCAGCGACGGCCCACGACCGGCGGCGCCGCACCCATCCACACCAGCCACACCCCGAGCGGCGACACCACGCCCGTACGCCCCACCGAAACCCGACCGGCTGCTCCCCCGGCAAGGCCCGCCACCGACAGCGGCACCGGGGACACCGTCCAGCGTTCGGCGACGACCGGCGGCACTCCGCCCGTACGCACCAGCCGAGCCCCGGGCGGCAGCGCCGCAGACTCCGCCGCCCCGGCCGTTCAACGGCGGTCGGCTACGAGCGGCGACGCCACGCCGCCCGTACAGGCCACCAA